>CAYONQ010000005.1:0-54961 GCA_964405375.1 uncultured Pirellulales bacterium | reverse complement strand
TAACAAAAAAGTTTATGCAATCATACAGGCGAGAATGGGCTCGGCAAGACTGCCGGGCAAGGTTTTAATGGACTTGTGTGGAAGGCCTATGCTCTGGCACATTGTCAACAGGTTAAAGAGATGCAATGAATTGACCGGAATCGCTATCGCAACATCTACAAGCAGAGAAGATGACAAAATAGTGGAATTTGCAAAGCGCAACAGAATCAGGGTCATTAGAGGCAGCAAGGAAGATGTGCTTAAAAGATACATAGATGCTGCTGAATCTTTGAAAGCTGGTTATATAGTCAGGGTTTGCGGTGATTCTCCTCTGATTGAACCTCACGAAATCGACAGACTAATCAAAACCGTAAAAACGCACAATGCCGATTATACCATAGCCTATCCCGGCATCCCCAGTATCCATGAGGGATTTTCAGCAGTGTCGCTAAGTGCTCTTAAAAAGGTCTATAGTGCCCCGGATATAAAAGACTACCACAAAGAACATGTAACGATTTATCTAAAAGAACACCCCGGCTCTGTAAAAACCGTTCGCTTTAAGCCGGCGAAAGCGTTCCAAAAAGCAGGATACAGAATATCAGTCGATAATATGGCGGACTTGAGATTTATGAGGGAAATATACAAAAGATTCTGGAACAAAAAGGAAATAGTGGACTTAAAACGGATTGTTAGATACTTAGGGGACAATCCGGAAATAAAAAACATCAATGCCCATGTTACCCAGAAGACTAAAAACGAAAACAGCAGAAAAATAGCGTTTATCATCGAAGGCGGAGAGAAGCTGGGATTCGGACACTTCAGCCGCACAACTCAAATCGCCGGATACCTCGTTGAGAATAAAAATTGTGGGGTCATTTTCATAACGAACAGCTCCGTTTTATGCAAAAAGATAAAAGAACTCGGCCTTAAGCCCTTTTATATTAAACAAGCACATTTAGTAAAAAGCAATTCAGGAAAAATCTGCCGGATTATTAAAAAAGAAAATCCTGAAAGCGTTGTAATAGATGTTAAGAGCGACCATAACCCCGGTGATATTATAAGGTCGTTAAGAAAAATTTCAGGGAACATCAAAATCGCTTTAATCGACAACGTAACAAAGGGGAGACTTTTAGCAGATAAAAATATCTATCCGGGGATTGATACAGGTATCAAGAACATCAACTGGAAAAATTACAAAGGCGACATTTATACCGGCGTTAAATATTTTCCCCTGCGGGATGAATTCGCCCGGACTGAGGCAACGAAGAAAAACGGAGATTGTGTCGTTGTTACTATGGGTGCCGCAGATGTAAACAATGTTACGCCGTTTGTTATGAAAGCCCTGATAAATACAGGCAAAAAGGTCAAGGTCATTATAGGCCCGGCGTTTAAACGCAAAAGAGAGATAAAAACAATAGCATCCAGCCATAAGAACATCTTTGAACTGTATGAAAATCCGCATAACTATGCCCAAATCATTGCCTCATCATCATTGGCCATAACAGCCCTCGGAATATCGATATACGAGATTTCGCATCTCGGCGTCCCAATAATGGTTATAGGCAATTACGAATCTGATTCAAAGGCCGGAAGAATACTGGAAAAAAAAGGGTACTGTAAATATATGGGCTACTACAAAAATATCACACAGGACGATGTCCGTCTTCACGCTGCGAACCTGTGGGCGGTAAAAAGCAAAACGCCGGCTAAGGCGGGCAAAAACGGCACTAAGAATATCTCAGAAGTGATATTATCGTAGATGAATTAGACAAAAATAACAGCGGTATAATCAGAATGGAAATATCTCACAATCAAGCAAGCTGGGAAGGTCATAAAGGAATGATACTGGACTCGGTTAAGGGCTTTGACGTAATAGATTGCAACACCTGCGGCTTTAAACACATTATTCCCATCCCCACCGCCGAGGATATAAAGGACGCTTACAAACAGCAATATTATTCAACTGAAAAACCGCTGTATTTCGAGCATACAAAAGAAGACTTGGACTGGTGGAACCTCGTATATAGTGAACGATACGACTTGTTTGAAGAATTGCTGCCGCCCGAACGTCGCAGAATACTGGATGTCGGGTCAGGGCCGGGCTTTTTCCTGCTTTACGGAAAGCAGCGCGGATGGCAGACGATGGGGATTGAGCCGTCCGGACAAGCAGCTGCCCACAGCCGAAAGTTAGGACTGGAGATTGTGGAGGATTTCTTAACAGAACAAGTGGCTGAAAAGTTAGGAGTATTTGACGTAATCTATATGAGCAACGTCCTTGAACATATTCCAAACCCGAAAGAAATGTTAATACTGGCCGGAAGTATGATAAGCTCAGACGGCCTGCTCTACGTGGAAGTACCCAATGACTATAACCCCTTTCAGTATGCCTTGAGAACTGGCTGTGGATACCAGCCGTGGTGGGTAAGCCCGCCGCATCACATTAACTACTTCGATTTTGATTCTTTGGAACGGCTTTTTACATCCTGCGGATTCAACAGGGTGTTGCGCCGGACCGGTTTTCCGATAGATATCTTCTTATTGATGGGCGACAACTATGTCGGTAATGACACTCTGGGACGACAATGTCACAGCAAACGCAAAGCATTGGAGTCTAACCTGGCAAAAGCCGGTATGGGTGATTTAAAGCGCAAGCTGTATAAGGCATTTGCATCTCTTGGAATTGGGCGAGAAGTGCAGATTATTGGAAGAAGAAATAGCTCCATCAATGCCGCTGGTAGGAAAAGTAGATATGCAGAATTTAATTTGTAATGTATGCGGTGTTAAGCAGTGGGAACCGATTTATACAAAGCGGATAATACACCCCTTATGGTGGCTGTCTAAAAACAGCGTTGATATCAATCTCAACTACATAATTTGTAAACGATGTGGCTATATTACACTGTTTCCAAGACTGGGGCGTGCTGAATATAAGAGATACTACGGATTGGCACCTGCCCCTACAAAGGAAGCGTTTTCTGCCCGAATGAATGTATATAAGTCCCGAAAAAAGCTTATCTTAAAGCACATGCAAAAAGAGGAACTTGGTCTTGTGATTGAGATTGGCCCAGCTTATGGCGAGTGCTTACTTTTGTTATCTGAGTTCAAAAAGCGGGTAGGCATTGAACCATCATCAACGTACTGTAAAGCGGTAAAGGCAAAAAAATCTCCTATTGAATATCGCTGCTGTATGTTAGAACAGGTTCCCAAACGTGCCCCAGAGCTACTCTCATCGGCAGATTTGATAATAGCATCCCATGTGCTCGAACATGCTTTCGACCCACGGAAATTCGTTAGACACATGGTCAACCTGACAAAGCCCGGAGGATACGTTTATATTGAAGTCCCCTCTGTTGAGGCAATGGCTAAAGTAAGAGACCCTTCTTATCAGTCACTTCACTTTGGACATATTAGCCAATTCAGCACAGATGTACTGAATCAATTATGTGTTTCTGAATCCTTGGAACCGGTCAGCGCAGAAGTATCGACAAAAAATAAGTATCCTGCGATACGAGGCCTATATAAAAGGCCTAACAGGGCCGAGACTGTTGCAGGGTTATTTCAGCGCCATACTGAATTTATTGATGCTCAAGCAGTGAAGGCAAAGGCGACATTGGTTGAACACCTTGTTTCTAATAAATCTGGACAAACGGTCTTATGGGGCTGTGGAGCAGACCTGTTCGATGTGTTAAACCTGCTTGATGATTCACAGACCGCACTATTATCAACTAAAGCAAAGCTGGTAGATACAAATAGCGGTAAGCAACATAAAAGGTTAGCTGGTATCGAGATTCTGGATCCCACAACATTAGAGTCTCTACAGGTTGACACAGTACTAATTACTTCACGCAGTAAACTTATTCAGCATGATATTATAAAGAATGCCAAAAAGGTATTTTCTGGCGCACAATACATTTTGCTGTACCCTTAAGGACTCTATAACTAAGAAGGAGAAAAACCTTCGTGAGAAAAGTAAGCTTTGCCGGCGCTTATGGAATACACAGTCAGGGTGACGATGCGGCCCTGATTACTATGGTTGAGGGTTTAAGGCAGCGTATCGGCGCATTTGACGGCGTCGTGGTTAACCGCCACCCACAGGAAGATGCCTACGCACCCTGGGCACTGCGGTCTATTCAAAATCTTGAATACGAGCACAAATCCGAAAGCATTGGGAAATGGTTTCACGGCTTTAACTACGGCGACGACCGTTCACACCTTCAACAGCTACAAGACGAGATTGCTACCAGCGACCTGTTAATACTCGGAGCCGGCAACTTTCTCGTCGATAAGACTATTGACCTGTTAAGAGGCCCTATCCCTTACTTTTTCGTTTTGACCCTTATGGCCCAAATGGCAAAGACGCCGGTGATGTGGTTTGGTATCTCCGCCGGGCCGTTTCGCACCGATTACGGACGCAATTTGTCCCGGCTGGCCGCCGACCTTGCTGATGTTATAACGGTTCGAGACACCAAAAGCTCTATCGAATTACAACAACTGGGCTATGATGGTTCGGTTTTACAACTACCCGACCCGGTTCTTGGCTTGCGACCGCCGCCCCCGGATGTCGCAAATAGCATCGCCTCGTGGCGCAAAGCACACCAAGGCCACAATCCGGTTATTGCCGTCTCGCTGCGCGACAGCATTCTTGAAACCCGCCAATACACGGAAAGTATGGTGAACGTCTGCGATACGTTGGTTTCAAATTATGGCGCAAAACTGCTATTCATTCCGCACTGTACCTATCAATATGGCAATGCAAATGAAGACGACAGGAACATTGCCACGTGCATAGTAGAGCAGATGCAATACCCTGATAATGCTGTGATAGTCAGCGAAGATTTAACGGTCGAGCAGTGCCTGAGTTTATACAGTGGCGCAGAATTAGCTATATGTGTCCGCCTTCACGGCAATGTATATTCGGCCATACAAGCTGTGCCGTCCATAGCCGCCAGCTATAATCCCAAGGTTGCCGGTTTTATGAATTGGCTCGGCCGGGACGATATGGTTGTTCCACTATCGGATTTTTCTGCTCAAATGGTAATGAAGAAAGTAGAACTGGCTATGGCCAACCGCAGCAAAATCTCAAGTGAGATTATGGCCCGTGTTGCAACAGGCAGAGATGAAGTAGAAGAATATGCCGATACTGCATACAAGTTAATTATAAACAAAAGGAATGAAGTATGAAGGTTATGTTTTTTATAACATCTTTACCTGAAGATGAACTTGAGAAACGGCACCCCCCCTTGGGGTTGGTTATATTGGCGCATACCTTGAGAATCATTTGCAGGATATCAAGGTAACTATGACTGCCAGTGTTTGGTCATAATTTGTGAATAGCCTAAAGGGACAAGACGATGAATCGGAACAAGGTCCTCATGTTCATAGGCGCCGGTCCAGAAATGGTACCAGGTATTCAGTGGGCCCGTGAAATGGGGCTGAGTGTGGTCGCCACGGATATGAACCCCAAAGCGGCTGGCTTTCAGTATGCTGATTATTTTGAAGTAGTGAGCACTAAGGATGTCAAAGGCACTTTAGAGGTTGCGAGACGTTATCACAAAACGATGGGTATCGATGGTGTAATGACTTTAGCTTGTGACGTGCCACTGACAGTAGCAGTCGTTGCCAAAGCTTTAGGTCTGCCGGGGCTGTCTCCTGAGGTAGCTAGGATAACCCAAGATAAGCTGCTGATGAAACAGAAGTTAGCTGAAAGCAGGATACCTGTTCCAAGGTTTCAATCGACAAGAACATACGAAGAGGCTCTAAAAGCCTGCCGTGAGATAGGTTTCCCCGTGGTTATCAAACCTATCGATAATTCTGCTGCACGAGGAGTGTCACTAGTGGACAATGAGGAGCAACTCCATCAGGCCTTTGAGTGGGCCATGAAACACCGTTTTCGTAAAGAGCTTTTGCTCATTGAAGAATTTCTACCGGGCCCCCAGATCAGTACAGAGTCCCTCATTTATAAGGGGAAGATATACACCACCGGTTTCGCAGACCGCAACTATGAACTAAACCATATATTCAAACCGCACTTCCTTGAAGACGGTCATACTATCCCATCTGAGTTACCTGTTGGAGATCAGGAGGCTATTATAAGGCTCGTTGAGAATGCCATTCCGGCCCTTGGAATTGATTCTGGGGTAGGTAAGGGAGACATTGTATTGACACCTGAAGGACCTAAAGTCCTCGAGTTTGCAGCCAGGCTCAGCGGTGGACGCTTCTCAACAGATACAGTGCCTCTGGCTACAGGGGTTAACATTGTTAAAGCGATGATTAAATTGTCCGTCGGTGAAGAAATTGATTTAGATAACCTCAAACCCAAATATCATCGTGCGGCAGCGCAGCGTTACCTTTTTCCTAAGCCTGGGCGTGTTGTTAGGGTAGAGGGCGTTAGCAAAGTTGAGCAATCCAAGTGGGTTGTACGGGTAGAGATTTATGTCAAGCAGGGAGACGTAATTAGGCAAATTACCAATCATGCTGAGCGTGCCGGATATGTGATCGCTACCGGTCAGACAAGGATTGAGGCGATTCAACGTGCTGAATGGGCTCGCTGTCAGATCACTATTGAAACAGTCCCCGGTACATAATTGCAGGTGCCGGCAAAGGAGGATACGTTAAGTATGGTACTGAATATCAAGTACGCAAAAATCACGAGTTCCAATTGGTTTTTAAGGGTGGATACTTAAGTTTTTGGTGATTTTAGTAGCCACATGCGTTAAAATGAACTTCAGATTGTTGCAATTCAAAAAAGATTTCGATATTTTAGCGGAATTGAAAGGGGTAAGAATATTTCTAAAAGTGCTAAATGGGAAATGTCAGATAGTAAATTCCCCGGTGAGGCGGGGCAGGCATATAGATATGCCTTATCTTACAGCAATAGCGGAGAAGTAATTTCGGAAGAATTTATTGAAGGCCCACAGATTAGTACCGAGTCAATATTATTTAATGGTGGTAGTTGTACGCCAGGTTTTGCCGATAGAGTTTATGATGGTATGCAGTCTTTCTGGCCGCAGATTATGGAGAACGGCGGATGGATGCCAAGTGCGCTGTCGCAGCCGCAGCGTAAGCAGGCCGAAGATTTGGTGGTCCGCGCCTCACTAGCTCTGGGAATTACTGACGGCGTGACAAAGGGCGATGTGGTTATGACCGAAGAAGGCCCGAAGATAATCGAGATAGCAGCCCGGCTGAGCGGCGGCGATTTCTGCGAAAGTCTGGTCCCGCTGAGCATCGGCGTTAATTACGTCGAAGCAGCTATCAGGATTGCCATCGGAGAAGCACCGGATATCGACGCCCTAAAACCAAAATTTCAACAGACCGTTGTAAACCGTTATTTCTTCCCAAGACCGGGCCGTTTAGTACGAATGGAAGGCGTCGAAGATGTTCTAAAACAGGATTGGGTCAAAAAGCTTCAATTTTGGTACAAGGTAGGAGATATGGTGCCTCCGGTAAAAAGTCACGTCGACCGCTTCGGCGTATTCGTTGCGGTCGGCGACAGCCGTCAGCAAGTGGACCACCGGGCTGACTGGGTCTATCGAACCATTAATATCGTTACCGAAGCAGAATAGTAACGGCAGGCCGTACCCATCTGCGCCCGGCAAAATATGCCTGATTTGTCGGCAAAAAAACGAAGAAATTTCCGCAGCCAGTAACGGATATTTGCACTGCTGCAAAGTTTCAAAAATATTCTTCAATTCACACCCCTTTTTACCCCAAAAACCGCTATATTTCCCCAAAAATCGCTATATTTCACCAAAAACACACATAAATCCGGCTCTGGCACGGCTATTGCTCCCTGATATTGCATATATGCTCTGCGCCCACGGCCTATGCACAGAAACCGACTTATAAGGGCTAAAAATGTGACATTTGGCAGGCGTATCCTGCAGAACTTGAGAATAGCCGAGGATTGGCGATTATGAAACGAATTCTATTTTATGAACCCTATGGACAATGGCATCTGCACGTTGTCTGGGAGACGACTATAAGCCACGCTCTCAAACTGCGGGGGGCGAATGTAAAGCACGTTGCATGCAACGGCCTTTTCCCCGAATGTGGGGTGTACCGAGAGAACATTAACCCGCGCAATAGCATATCCTGCTTAGCTTGCCAGAGAAAAACTTCCGCTGTGTATGAAATGATGAGAATGCCCTACGAATGGTTGGGCAATTATATTCCACGGCATGCCTATCCTGACCTTAAAGAATGGATACACTCAATCCCAGCCGATAAATTATTGTCGGCCTCTTGGAGAGGATATCCTGTTGGGAAATGGGCCAAGTCATCATCCCACTATCAATTTAGGATGTCAATTCTCAATCTCGATGACCCCAGAGTACGGCAGACGGTCCGCAACTACGTCTATGGAACAGCCCTATCAATAGAGGGCCTGATTCCTCTCTACGATGAGTGGCAACCTGAAACATTGGTGCTGCTAAATGGGCGATTCTTCAGCCACAGGGCCGCAATGGAACTGGCCATAGAGCGGAACATTAAAGTGATCATTCACGAGAGAGGCAAACTGGCAGGGTCGATAGCCCTCAGGGAAAACAGAGGAATACACAATTTACAAATATACCAGGATACTTGGGAACAATGGCAGAAGATTCCCCTAAATACAGATGAACTCGATAAAATTAATACCACGCTTGAAAATAGACGGATAGGTAAGGGACATAGGCTTGGAAAGCCGTTTAGTCCGTCTCCACAAGACAAGGAAAAAGTTAGACGGGAATTAAACCTCGGAAATCGTCCTTTGATTGTTCTTTTTTCCAGTTCCAATGATGAAACAGCAGACCATCCTGACCATTCCCAAGGAGCATTCCCAAACTCGTTCGACTGGCTCCCTGCCACACTTGCATTAGCGCATAAATTTCCCCATCACATCTTTGTCATCCGAGCACATCCTAATATCACAACTAACGGTATCAATCAGCAGGCACTCGATCATCTCTTAGCGTTGCGGTCAGATTTACCCAAAAATGCCCGCATTGTAATGCCGGCCGACAAGATAAGCTCTTACACTCTGGCGGATATGGCTGAGGTAGGTTTGGTCTATCTCTCAACTATCGGGCTGGAAATGGCCGCCAGAGGACAGCCCATAGTCGCCGTAGCAAAAGGCTCGTATGGCCATCGTGGTTTCGTTAAGTTCGTTGAGAAGCCGGCACACTACGAACACGCAATTCGTTCGGAAATAGAGCAGGGACGCCAATTAGAAACAGCCCGCCAGGCCCGTCGCTTTGCCTATCATATGTGGCATTCGCTCTCAATTCCATTTCCTCTCGCAGTCGAAGAACCGCGAAACTTTGGAAAACCAAAATATATGTCAGTTGAGGATTTGATGCCGGGCAAAGATAAAAGTCTAGACCGAATTTGTAGATACATTCTAAATGGCGAACCTCTTATGCTTCCACCTGGGAACGAGCACAAAAAAAGAACTGAAGCCGAAGAAGACCAATTCTACCGTGAGATTCTGCCGGAATTATTTAAGGACAAAACTACTGAGACAGCACGAGCTTCTAAAACCGCACAATATCAGGATGGGCAAATAACGAAACCAGATAAGAATCTTGCTTCAAATGCCGGACAGAAAGCCAGCCAAGACGCACAAAACCCTATATTTTCTGTCATCCTTACTACTCACAACCGTGCGCCTATCCTCCTTAAATGCCTTGACGCCCTGGCGGGCCAAACCCTGCCAGCCGATGAATTTGAAGTCTTGGTTTGCGATGATGGCTCAACCGATGATACGCAAGCGGTCGTCAAGAGCTGTCCTGCACCGTATAGACTTCATTATATCAGACTTGATGAGAGTCTTGGAGCAGCGTCGTCACGCAATTTGGGTATTCAACGGGCACATGGACAGTTGGTGCTCTTTATCAATGATGATACCTATCCTGAGCCGGACCTCCTGGAACAGCATCTGCAGATGCATCAAATGCACGACAATGAGCACATAGCAGTCCTCGGTCATATCCTATTTGCTCCTGAGCATTCTGAGCGAATACTGTCACGAGCTTTACATCAGCATAACCTGCTTTTCCCGCTTGTGGGAACTCGTGAAGAGGTGCCCTACGATTTCAATTACTTCGTTACCGCCAATCTTAGTGTCGCGCGTCAGGCCTTCGTGTCAGAGAATATATGGTTTGACGAAACTTTTAAGCACTGCTATTGTGAAGATATTGAAGTCGGCTATCGTTTGTGGAAACATGGCTATCGGGTATATTACTGTCCTCAAGCCAAAGTGATTCATGACCACCGCTTAACGGTGCACGACTACCGGCGACGTGAAGCTGCTAACAGCTCTAATTTAGTTCAATTCGTTGACAAACACCCTGAGCTTGTGCCTCGTTATCTGGGTGTTCCCCGACTGACTGAAACCGTCTTCGACCAGTGGCGTCAAATGATAAGGCAGGAGGCACCTGTCATCAAAAAAATGGTTGACAGTATCGCTGCTGTCGAAAACGTTACGCCGGCAGTATTAGCAGGTTCGACTGTCACGCCTTCTGATGCTGCGGAATTGATAAGGAAAATCGCGGTTTCGCTTAAGCATATTAGCGAACATATCAAGCGACAGACAGTCCTGCAAATTCTCGATGATTTGCCGGATGTGCGATACCGCCTGCTCAGCAGTACATGCTCCCAGCCGCAGTCAAGAGCAAGTCTACAGACAAACCCCTTAGTATCTGTTGTGATTCCTTGTTACAACTATGCCCGTTATCTGCCCGAAGCGGTAAGCAGCGTATTGAATCAGACCTGCCAGGATTTTGAGATTATTATTGTTAATGACGGCAGTCCGGATGATACAAAAGAAGTGGCGAAAAAGCTGATTGCTCAAAACCCTCAACATCAAATACGGCTGATTAATCAGGCAAATTCCGGTCAACCGGCAATAGCTCGTAACAGGGGTATCGCAGAAACGAAGGCCGAATATATCCTGCCTTTAGACGCTGATGACAAGTTAGCACCGCAGGCAATAGAATCGTATCTTCGTGCTGTTGAGGATTATCCAAATCAACCCGTTGTCGTGTTTGGTTGGCTGCAAAGGTTTGGTGTGGAGAAAAATCTTTGGAAAACTCAATCTTTCTCGCCCAATCAGTTATTGCACCGCACACTTCTTCCCTATTGTTCAATGTATCACCGTTCGGTTTGGGAATTTCAGGGCGGCTACGCAACAAATGTCCCGGGGTATGAAGACTGGGATTTTTGGATCGGCGCTGCAGAAAAAGGAGCAAAGTTCGTAAATGTTCCTTTGGCAACAACTTTTTATCGGCGGACTGCTGAATCTTCGCTGGTGGATTCTTCACGCCAAAAGCACGAGTGGCTTGTTGCCGGAATTATATCTAATCATCCCGACATATATGAAGACGAAGAAGTTATCTGGGCAACCGACTATTTAGAGCATTTTCCAGAAGCTCCTGAAGAACGCCGGATTCATGGACAGAACGATAAATTTCCGAAGGCATCTGCCGTTCTTGTTGTTAGCTATGAAGAGCTGTATATTCCGGAAGAAGTTGACTGGGCAAAACAGCTTCTAAGAAAAAATCCCTTTAAAATTCTAAAAGGGATTAAACCGGGGCCGGTTAAAGTTGATGCCTCTTGCAAACCTAAAGGTACGACTGATTTGGATTATTTTGTCAAAGCCGGGAAGGAATTTACAAAAGGAAATTTTGAAACAGCCGTAGAGTATATGCAGAAATATAGATTGATGACAGATTATTCCAAACTCCCGAGGATACTAAGCACATCAAAAGAAAATGATGAAGTAGCAATTTCGGTAATAGTAGTGACGTACAACAAAGCAGGAGACTTGAAAAAGTGCCTTGAATCGTTATCGAAGCAGGACAGTGGGGGCTATGAAGTCATCGTGGTCGACAATGGCCAAAGTGATGTTGAGGTTTTTAAGCAATATATAGACCAGTACATTAAATGCCCTATCAATCTCAATCTCTCCGAAGGCAGAAACATAGGGGCACACTTTGCAAGAGGCCGGATAACTGTTTTCCTGGATGATGATGCTCTTGTCGGCCCTAATTATATATCCTCAATAAAATCCGCGTTTGAAAATTTCGACATATTCGGCCTAAGAGGCAGGGCCTATCCCAAAACCAGCCCAGATGCCAATAACCATATAAATCTCTACGACCTCGGAGACAAACCATTTCCATCATATTGTAATCAGGAAGGAAATTCCGCATTTCTTCTTGAAGTATATAAAAAAATGCAAGGGATGGATCCGCTGCTTTTTGGACACGAGGGAAGCGACCTGACCTACAGAATTATTAAAGAATACAAGCTCCCTAATAAAATCATCTATTGGCCTGAAGCTGTAATTTATCATGATTATGGCATAGGAGACAAGTTCAACCAGAAGAAAATGAGATATCTGCAAAACGCAAATTACCTGAAATACAAACACAATACTGACATATTCATCAATAGAAGGAGTATTGAAAAGTACCCTATAGACTTAAAGCAAAAGAAAAACTGGCCGAATGAGCTCTACCTGGATCGAGCGGCGCCGCTTTTCCAAGGCAAACCAGCCGCTCGAGTTCCTACAGCTGATGCAAGCCATCCACAGCCGAAAGTCTCCATAATTATACCCTGTTACAATTCTGAAAGATTTCTGCCGGAATGCCTCGACAGCATCAGAAATCAAACTATGCGCCAGTGGGAGCTGTTCCTTCTTGATGATGCCAGCACGGATGGTACAAAAAGTGTAATCGAAAGATACTGCCGGATGGATGAAAGAATAAAACCCTATTACTTCCAGGACAATAAAGGGCCCTATGTGAGAAGAAATTTTGCAATTGAGCAGGCAAATTCTGATTTCATCCTAATCCAGGATGCTGATGATATTGCGCGCCCGGCTAAATTGGAAATCCTTTATAACGAGATAACAAAGGATGCGCAGCTTGGAATTGTAGGCTCGTTCTACCGGATGTTCCTGATTGAATTTAAGGGACTCAAATATACTGACAAAATCGGATTCCCCCTTACGCACGATGAGATAATAGACCAATACCGCTCAAAGCGTGATTTCTGCTGGCACGGCTCGGCCATTATTCACAAAGAACTCTTTGAGGCAATCGGACTGTACGATGAGAACCCTTTTAGTTCCGATTCATTCTGGTTAGCAAAGGCTGCTGTATATGCAGCTCACAGCAGCAATATAAAGCTGAAAAACATTCCCGAATTTCTAACGTTGAAAAGGGCACATCCAATCTCACAAACGGGCGTTCTACCAACCTTCGACCAGCGCAGCAAAAGAGCCAAGTTCCACATCTACTGGAGGTATAAGCTCTCGAAGGTTATAGAAAAACTCCATAACAATCCAAACGTGGATATAAAGGCAGAACTTGGAAACTGCAAATGTAACGACTATATCGAGCGGTATGGCCACCTTTTTGAACAGTGGGAAAGCGAGCCCCTCAACAATGAGATGCTCAATATGCTCATTAGCATAGTTGTTGGGTTGTTTAACAACTGCCGGTATGTAAGCTGTATCGTCAGACTTGAAGGCATGGAAACAATGGCACGCAATATTGCAAAAAGATTCAAAAACTATGACCTCTTAAGAGCCATAACCTACTTTGCAATTGATATGAAACAGCAGAGTCTTGAGTGCTTAAATAGAGAAATACAAAATCACAATAACCAGGCCGCGATAAAATTTATCTCTGATTATTTTGAGAATCCTTCAGAGACTGACGTTTATAGCTGGTGTTTGGAAAATGGTAGGTTTTACAACCTCCAGATTATTGACTTAGAGGACGAAAGCGGCATTGAGCAAAGAAGCTGTGCTGTTTCGGACCGGCACATCCCTGCCCGCCAAGGTAAGCAGGTAAATGCCGACCGAAATCTCCCCTGTGGACAAAAAGAGCCGCTGGTTACCGTGATAATGCCTGTTTACAATGGTGCTAACTACATCGGTGAGGCAATTGAAAGCGTCCTGATTCAGAACTATCCGAAGCTCGAACTGGTGATTGTTGATGACGGTTCGACCGACAATACTAAAGAGGTGGTCAGCCGGTGCAAAGACGAGCGTATCAAGTACATCTACAAAGAAAACGGCGGCCCGTCCAGTGCTCGAAACTGTGCCATAAGAAAAGCCAAAGGGCAATATATCATACCTCTGGACTCAGATGACATGATGGCTCCGAATTTCATTACTTTGCACCTGCAGGAGTTTGAAAAGTATCCCGAGACTGACCTTGTATACTGCGATGTTTTGCTGATTGATGGTGATGGTAAGCCGATAAAGGTGATGAATAAGCCCGAATATCAGGACCGTAGACATCTGATCAAAGACCTGTTCCGGCAGGGACATCCGGTAATACCGTTTAGACTTGGCATAAGAAAGAGAGTTTTCGACAAGATAGGCCTTTACGATGAAACACTGATGATAGGTGAAGACTATGATATGATGAGACGTTTTGTAAAGGCTGGCCTCAAGGCCCATCATCTTAGCGAGGCTTTGCATTTACGAAGAGTACAATCTAACAGTCTTTCAAGAAATCTCACTGCCGAAAATGCAAAGCTTCATTTTGAAGTTGTCAAAAGGTTTACCGATACGTTCACGTACGACGAACTGTTTCCGGATGTTGATTGGGACAAAATCGCCCCCGAGATGAGACAAATGCACGCTAAATGCCTCGCTGCTATGACTTATCTCGCAATAGGACAGGAGTATGTAAAGTCGAGCTCGCCGGCTGTCTATGCCAAAGTATCCTTTGAGCAGGCCTGTTCAGAGCTGAGAAGCGCTCTCAAAATGAACCCGGAAAATGAGCGAATCCGCCAGATGCTACAAAAGTGCGAACTTGGCAAGCAAAAATATACTGAGCAAATACAGCAAGCTGTTTGCTAAACAACAAAAAAAAGAGTTGTTAGGAAAAGACCTTTAATATTGGAAAGGATAAAATATATGCCTTGCTCAAGGCCGTCTGCTTTAACCCCTGTATGCAATAGAATAATTGAAAAAAACCCTATGTCCGTTCTGGACATAGGAATTGGGTTTGGCAAGTTCGGATTTCTTGCAAGAGAATATACAGATGTCCGGCTTGGCAGATATTTTAATCCGCAGACCAGAATCGACGGAATAGAAATTTTTGAAAAATATATAACACAATTACAACGGGAAATCTACGACAACATTTATATCGGTAATGCAGTAGACCTCCTGCCGGCTTTGGATAATTATGATATGATAATCTGTAGCGATATGTTAGAGCATTTGAGTGAAAAAGACGGCCTTTTCTTATTAAATCTGATAAAAGAAAAATCCAAGTTCGCTATGATAGTAACACCGGTAAGGGTACTGCAGCAGGAAGCGCTGTACAACAATAAATACGAAAAACACCTTTCTGTTTGGCCGAAAAAAGTATTGAGCAAATGGGGAGAAGTTTCTCAATTTGATAACGCTTATTTATTAGAAATTTCCTCAATGCCACAGGCAAAATATGGTAACACCGTTAGGGTACACTATACGGGCAGATTAGAAGACGGCACGATATTCGATACGTCCATTAACCGCACCCCGCTGCAGCTAACGATAGGCAGGGCTCAGGTAACTCCGAGCTTTGAACATGCCATTATCGGGATGAGTCCCGGCGAATCTAAAACCACCAAGGTCGAGGCAAGTAACGCTTATGGCCCACACCGTAAGCAAATGACACAGATAATAGAGCGAGACCAATTTCCAAAGCACTTGAAACCAAAGGTGGGCCAGGTGCTACAGAACCATCAAGCAGATGGCCAAATAATTAAAGTAAGGGTGGCCGACGTCTCCGAATCGACCGTGACATTGGATGCCAACCATCCTTTGGCAGGAAAAAACCTGATATTTGACATCCAGCTCATAGACATCCTTTAATTGTTTCGTTCGATGCTAAGCAGATGTAAGATAAACAGTTAAGTAAAAAGTGTTTCTGAACGATAATAACTGTGCAGACACCGTGCGCATCAGCCAGACTTATAGGACGTTGTGAAAACGTGAAAGCTCAAGTAAAAGGAAAATAAAAATGTCAACTTTACGCCTCCCAGGCCTTCTCACAGGGATTGACACAAATTCCCTCATAGCCCAGCTAATGGCTGTCGAACGCCGTACGCTAAATATGTATGAAGCACGCAAGGATATCTGGGAGCAAAAAAAAGACGCCTTAAGCACCCTCGAAACCAAACTAAGCACCCTGCAAAGCACAATCCGCGCCCTTTCAGATGCCGATGAGCTCCGTGCCTTCTCAACCGCTTCCAGCGACACCGATAAATTGACCGCTGAAGCGTCCTATAACGCCTTTGAAAGCAATCACACAGTGGTAATCAATCAGCTGGCTACAGCCGAACGCTGGGTTCACACGACAGGCCTCAAATTCATCGAGGATTATGTCGAAGCCGGCACCTTTATTTACTCATACAACCATCAGGAAACAAGCATAACCACCACCGACACCACCACGCTCGAAGAGCTCGTTGGTCTGATAAACAACGATGCAAACAACCCCGGCGTAACAGCAACTTTATTGTACTACAACGACACTTATCACATTGTGCTTAACGGTAACGAAGCCGGCACGGATTACGAAATCTCCATCAACGCGTACAATACCGAAATTTTGCAGGCCGATTCTGCTTTCACTGTTAACACCGACAACGCCACACTCAGTACCAAGATTACCGACCTCGACCGATTTAAGTACAATGGAGGCTCTCTGGCTGGTGATGAACGTATCCACATTACTGGGCATAAACACGATGGCAGCACGGTTGATGTGTATATGGACGTTACCGCCAATACGAAGCTTTTTCACCTTGTCGAAGAAATCAATGATGCATTCGGTGACACCGCTACCGCAACTCTGGTAAACGGCGAAATCCGCCTCACTGACCATACCTGCGGCACAAGCCAAATGGACATCACCTTAACTTATGACCCTGGAACAGGCCCAACAACATTTGATGACATCCCAACCATCAGTCAATCAACAGAAGGCGGCAGTGTTCCGGCAGATCTTGCAGGTTTTGCAGAGGCGGACTTTACCGAGACCCAATCCGCTCAGGATAGCGAAATAAGGGTTGACGGCTACCCCACTCCGCAAGCAGGAATTGCCGAGGTACAAACACTGGAAGCCACCACCCTGCCAACTACTGGCACTTTTACCTTGACTTACGAGGGTGAAACGACTGCTGCGATTGCCTATAATGCTCTACCATCCGCAATTCAAACTGCGATTGAAGCGCTGTCAAACGTCAATCCAGGTGACATAACTGTGGGGGACACGAGGTTGAGCGAGGCCGGTGCTACGACATTTACATTCCACGATACTGCCGGTGATGTTAATATGATTTCGATTAATTCTGGTAACCTGACCCCGAGCGACCCTTCGAATTACGTGTTCGCCGAACAAACAAAAGGCGACAACTATGGCTGGATTAAAAGAAGCTCTAATACCATTGATGATGTAATCAGCGGCCTAACACTGCATCTGCACGACACAACCGATGCAAATGGTGAACAGATAACCCTGACCAGAGATATCGATTCGGTCAAAGACAAGCTAACTTCTATGATTGATGCCTATAATCTCGCCGTTACCTATATTAAGGAAAAGACCGCCTACAATGATGAAACTGCCGGCGTGTTGATGGGAGATTATATCGTTTCAACCATAAAAAACCTGCTTCGCACACCACTTTACACACAGACCAGCGGATTTATAAAAGATATCGATACCTACCTTACGCCGGCCCATATCGGACTTGAGCTTGACAGCGATGGATTGCTAAATCTGGACACGAACGTCTTTGACGAAGCAATAGCCGGAGACTATATGGACGTGCTCGCCATAATCGGCGCCGACAAAACCGGAAGCTCCGACAGTAATACAATCGAGTTCTACGACGCACACAGCAATTATACAACTGCGGGCGAGTATGATGTTCAGGTGCAGGTAAGTGGAGGCGCAATCGTTGCTGACAGTGCAAAAATTAAACTATCCACCGAGTCCACATACCGCACTATGACAATAACCGACAATATCATAACCGGCGATGGCACCTTCGACGACAACGGTGACCCTGTGTATCCTGAAAACGGTCTTCAGCTCAGTGTCGATTTAAGTGTTGATGGTGCTTACACCGCCACAGTCAGGGTAAAGCAGGGCTTTACCGGTGCGATAGAAGATGCCTTGGATAGAATGCTAAAGGTAACAACAGGCACCATTGAGATTAACCAGGAGCATGTCGACGACATCATAGAGCAAATCCAGGAAAAAATTGAAGATGAAGAAGACCGCCTCACTAAAAGGGAAGCCAGGTTAGTGGCTCGCTTCACCTACCTCGAAAAAACCCTCGCCCTCTTACAAAACCAGATGGCCGCCCTGGGCTTCACCACAATGTAGCTCGTGAATTCGATATTCGATATTTGCTATTCAATGTCCCGACACCCTCATCTCCTATGCCGCAGTCGATAAATAAGCGCCAGCACCTCTGCTACAGCAACGTACAGCGTCTGTGGTATAGCGCTGCCGAGCCGGACAGTTGAATATATTGTCCTGGCCAGCTCCGGCTTTCTTACGATAGGCACACCGTAAGCCCTCGCAACCTCTCTTATCCTTTCCGCCAGATGGTCCGCACCTTTCGCCACCATCACAGGCGCCTCCATTGTCTTCGATTCGTAGCGAAGCGCAACGGCTATATGTGTCGGGTTGACAAGAACCACACTTGCCTTGGGCACCTCGGCCAGCATACGCTTGGCGGCCGTCTCAAATTGAATCTTCCGAATCCGGGATTTGACCTCAGGCGCACCTTCCGTCTGCCTGCGCTCTTCTTTTACCTCCTGCCTGGTCATCTTCAATTCATGCGTGTATTTCCATCTCTGGTAAAAGACATCGGCAATCCCTATAACCAATAGCACAATACAAACACGTATCATCAGACCCAATATTATCTTTGCGATAGCTGCAAGTATCTGTGCGGACCAGGCCCATCGAAGACTCCCAAGCGTATCGAGCCTGCTGTGCAGGTATAGCCAGACAATGAGCGCAACAAAAAACAACTTTGCTATAGACGCTAAAAGCCGTACCATCGAGCGGGCATTTACCAGTTTTTGTGCCCCAGCCACCGGATCTATCAAATCAAATTTTAAGCTTATCGCCTGCGGCGCGAAATTCAGACCGCCGACAGCAATGCCGGCCAAAATGACACCCACAAAAAGCGCCGCAAGAATAGGCCAGATAATAAGCATCGAATCGACAATCTTAGTATTCGCAAAATTTATAAACGCCCCCCTGTCGGAAAAAATCCCAATTTCACACAACATCCCCCGCTTCATTTGTATAGATAGCCATTGTATCAGCCCAGGTGCCAATAGGGCTAACATCATTACCAGCACTACGAGTGTCGCAACCGATGCCAGCTCCTGGCTCTGCGGCACCTGCCCCTTCTCTCTGGCCTTCTCCAACCTCTTAGGTGTTGGCTGTTCTGTCTTTTCAGCCGCCGGCTGCTCCGCCATACCCTAATCCTATATTCGTATTCGCCCCTGGCGGCTTCTATCTCGAAGCACCATTCACCAGACCCAAACCACAATTAAAGAGGCAGCAGTTTGCCCATCCAATCAGCGAATTCGGACACAAATCCGTTAATAAAAGGCACAAATATCCCTGCCATTAACAATCCCAGACCAACACGCAACGGCAAACTGATAAACAGAATGTTCATCTCCGGAATTATGCGTGCAAACACCGCCAGCACAACCATCAAAACCAAAAACGCTGCCAGCATCGGAGCGGCCAATCTCAGACCCGCTATTAACATTGTCGAGCCGGCCTTAACTACCCCGCCCGTTAAAACCGGTATTGTCGGGATACTGCCAGGTGGGAATGCCTCGTAACTTCGCGATATCATTAACAGAAACAAATGGTGCCCGTTGGCCGCCAGGAACAAAATTATAAATATCATCTCCAATAAGCTGCCGAGAGGCCGAGACCTCTCACCCGTTAGCGGGTCAAGGACCTGGGCCATAGCTAAACCCATCTGCCGCTCGACAATACGTCCACTTAACTTAACCGTAGAAAATAAAATGGTAACGACCAGTCCCAGCGCCAGCCCGTAGGTGGCTTCATTGCTTAAAAGTAGTACCACCTCTAACCCGGAAACCCCCCTGCTATCGATGGAAAAAGGCGTTATCAGTGAAAAAAAAATCGATGTCAACAAAGCAGTCGCAACCTTGATTCTAAGCGGAATACTCTTCCACCCGAAAACAGGCAGTATCATAAAAAATGCCGAAAGCCTTGTCAGCACCATCACAAAACCGAGCAGCTTTTCTATCATTAACTCCATAAAAAAACCGTAAAGCTGAAAGCTAAAAATGAAAATCCACAATCAAAATTTCGGAACTTCCCTGCCCTCAAATCCTAAGTTGAAGTCTCGCACCTTTCGTACCGCGTTTTTAGCTTTGATGCTCAGTGTCCAACACTCTGGATATGGCCAAAAATCTCATTGGCAAACCTAAGCATTATATCCAGACTCCAGCCGCCGAAAAACAACACGACCACGCCTACCGCCAAAAGCTTGGGCACTATCGTTAAGGTCATATCGCGTATCGAAGTAACCGCCTGAAGCAGTGTCATCGTAACACCCACTGCCATGCAGGTCAGCAGTATCGGAGCGGCTAAAAGCAAAGCCGTCTCGAGAGTATGTCGGCCCAGATAAAGTGCGAAACTGCTATCCATTTGTAAAACTCCTGTAAAAACCGAAACTCTCTCACCTGAAACCAAGACTAAGACTTTTGACCAACAACCCCCACCCGTCAACAAGAATGAACAACATCAGCTTGAATGGCAGCGAAATCATCATGGGCGGCAGCATCATCATACCGGCACTTAATAAAACGCTTGCAATAACTATATCCACTAACAAAAAAGGAATAAACAAAAGGCACCCTATCTCGAATGCCGTGCGAAACTCACTGATAATAAATGCCGGAATCACCATATGCAGACCGATATCCATCGCACTGGCAGGACGCTCAATCCTCGCCATATTCACAAAAAGAGCCAAATCCGCCTCTCTGCTCTGGCGAAGCATAAATTCCTTGATACAGTCGCCGGCCCTCGCACCCGCTGCCTGAACATCAATCTCATCGGCAAGATAGGGCTGGATGCAAACTTCATTGATTTTGGAAAACGTAGGAGTCATCGTATATAACGTCAAAAACAACGCCAAACCTATAATGGCAATGGTAGGCGGTATGGTCTGCGTGGTCAAAGCCCGACGAACAAAGGCCAAGACAATAACTATTCGTGTAAAGGATGTCATCATCACCAAAGCACTTGGCAAAATCGCCAGCCCCGTAAAGATGATTACAAGTTTGACAGGTAGCGACCAATCCTTACCTTCGGTCTCGGTGGTGGTCGCCTTGTCTATGACCGTCATCAAATCGCCGATGCTCGGGACAGTGCTTCCGGAAACGTTGACTTTAGAAGTATTACCGGATTGTCCCGGCAACTCAATCTGCCCGAAGGTATTGTCGGCACGGCCAAAAGATAAATCCGCCGAAAACAAAACAACAAAAAACAAAAAAAGTAGTTTAATAAGTCTATCAGCCATCTATTATTCTCATATCATCTGTTTCTTGTGCCGATAAATCCGTCAAGCCATCGGCGGAGTCGCCGGTTATATCAGCCAATTTCGTTATGCTCTCACCTGCGCTGCCTATAAGAAGTTGTCGATTGCCTATTTGCAACAGATGCACCGCTTTGCGCTGACCGAGATGGACCGTCTCGACAATGCGAACCTTCTTGCCCGGAAGATTGGTAATCTTTGGAAGGAATTTCTTCGAGATGTAAATCGCTGCTACACCCAGAGCGATAACCAGCAAAACCGAAAACATCATTTTGTAAAACAGCTCACGGGTATTAAGACCGTCAGCAGAACCCGCAGAAAGATTGGGGTCGCTACTAAATAGGTAGTCAGGGCTATACTGTGTATTGCCTACATCGTACGAGGTATCGCACGACGCATCCCGCACGATAGACAACAAGAACACAACCGCCACCAAAAGCACAATGATTTTCTTCTTATATGCCGCCACGCTAACTCCGGCTTCGGCAAAATGCACTAAAATAAACCGTTACTCAAACTGACCGATTCGTAATCCCAACCCTGTCGGGATTAAACGTGAGTCGGTCTTTGACAATACATTCCGCAATTTTGCATTTCGCACTTTGATTTTTACACTTTCAAACTGGCCATCGGTCAGTTTGAGCTGTTACATATGTTTGATGTGCAAACAGTGTGCCGAAAACCTCAGAACCGGCGATAACGTGTCATTAACGGTGATTTTGACGCAAAATTGATTGAAGAACCGAACAAACTGTCGAAAAACTTGACATGCTCGTATAATGTTTAACGCGATGCGCGAGTTTTTCTGGCTTAAAAGTGCCTAAAATGTTTACGACTCTCGTTTAAGATAGTGGCCCACGGGACGCCGCACGGTGGACACCTCACGGCATAAGATTGTTTTCTTCGACCATTCCAGCTTTCAGCCTCGATACGAGTTTACACAACGATAAACCAGCTTTTACATCTTCACTTTAGACACTTTAGCTCACTTTAGGCACTTTTCATACTCGTCACATACTAAAACCTGCACACGGCGTTAATGTTTAGTGTACGCCACTTTGCCTTGCTATCTGCTAAGTGCCATACGCCGTTCATTTGCCCTCAGGACCCCTATTAATATCTGCGACTGTCTGGAAACAGGGCTGTCCTGGGCTACCCAATCGCCTCCCGGCCCGGCCCCCCACGAATAAACAACCCATCTTGATTGCCCCACTGACGCACCATATTGCGTTTGCCCCCTCGCCGCCGAAGACAGGATACCCTGTAGAAAATCCGCAACCGCCCACGCACGCTTCGCCGACAGTATCCACTGGTCTTTCTCGGTCGGCTCATCGCTGGCCAAACCAAGCACATAAACTCTAACGGCTTCAGGCCCGGAATCCTGACGCAAATTCAGGCAAAACTCACTCAAAAACCGCTTCGACGACTCGCTCAATGTCGCATCACCCGGTGAAAAACGAATATTGGTTACGGAAAAAATGGTTTCTTCCGCAACTATCCGGGAAGATATAGCCGTCGCAGACTGGCTGACCTTTTGAAAAATCCGACGTATATCCTCCCCCTTTGCATCTATGATTCTGCCCTCAAATAGTTTATCAGGTCTGCTTATGAAATACCTGATTTTACTATAGCCGAAATCAGGCCTGTGCTTCCTGCCGGAAAGCATCCCAAGCCCCAGCCCTCTAATCGACCGTAAAAAGGATTCCCGACCCTTGCCGAATAGCTCCTCATCCTGAACTCGCGCCAAGCTCAACAGCATCACAAAAAATGTCAGCAGCAGCGTTACCATATCAGAAAACGTAACGATATACGCCGGGACCTTAGTGGAATCTTCGCCGGCTGCTCGATACTTACGATTCAATTGTATACGCTCCGTTCAAGTAAAACAATTTCAAGTACACGTTCGACCTCCGGTATCGGGCTGCCCGCTTCGCCGCCGAGACCCCCAACAGTACTTGCTGCCGAGATGCTAAACCACTTCTTGTCAAGCCCTCGCTTTGTTGTAAGATACTCCATCACCGCCCACGAACGCGGCAGACCAAAGGTTTTACTACTCTTCTCGTCCTCTCGCCCGTTTTCACTGACAACCACCCTGCTGGGCACCTCCCTTAAAAGAAACCCTATGGTGGACAGGATTCTGCGCCCCTGAAGTGAAATAACCGTCCCTTTACCCCAAAAAATCTCCTTCGATGATACCAGAAATACCTTACGGCTGTGGAAATCGCTTGGCTCGGTTTCCTCTCTTAAATTGTCTTCCCTTCCTCTTTCTAAAGTGGGTTTCTCACTGCCTTCACCGAGGTCTTCTGTCGGCTCAATCTGTTCTACAGGCAAAAAAGTATCTTTACCCTCTCTCATGCTCGAAGTGACCGCGGGCAAATGTTCGCTGAAAATTATCCTTAATCTTCGAAAATCCTTCTCATCGAAAGATGAAAAGCTCAAGAGAAGCACAAAGAAGGTCAGCAACAACGTCATACAATCGCTGAAGGTTACCATCCATTCCGGTGCACCTGGAGCTTCATCGACTTCTTGTTGTCTCTCACGCCCCATATTATATATTGGCCTTTACTTCTTCCCGCCTGCCCTGAGAGATAAACGCCTGCATTTTTTCCCGAACAGTAGTCGGATTGTCGCCTTTTGCGATAGCGTGAATACCCTCCACAATCATCTCCTTTGCCGTTGACTCCGCCTTGGAATAAATCCCTAATTTGCCCGCCAACGGCAGAAAAATTAGATTAGCCGCTAATGCACCGTAAAAAGTTGTAAGTAGGGCCGTCGCCATTCCGGCACCAATCGACTCCGGCGACTCCAGACTTCTGAGCATCTGGACCAGACCGATAAGGGTGCCTATCATCCCGAAAGCAGGCGCAGCAGCACCCATAAACTCCAGAATCTTCTTGCCCGTTGAATGACGGTCCCGAAGGTTCTGTATCTCCAAGGCCATAAACTCCCGAATCGCTTCGGGGTCTTGCCCGTCCACAAGCATCTGCAGACCCTTGACAAAAAACAAATCGCCAACGTTGCCAATCTCCTGTTCCAGGGCTAACGCCCCGTCACGCCTGTTGATGGCAGCGTAGTTGACCATTCTTTGAATCAGCTCTGACGGTGGTGGTATCTTCGCAACAATTGTCTTCTTAACCACCGAAAATATCCCCAAAAACTGTGGCAGAGAAAAATGTATAAGAGTAGCGCAAAGCATTCCCCCTATGGTAATCGCCAGCGAGGGAAGATTGAAAAATATCTGCCAACCACCACCGGAAACGATGGCACCGAAAACAACAAAAAAACCAAGCAGTATTCCTATTATCGTTGCAACATCCATACAACTATTCTTTCTATGTCCCCATTTTGCAGCTTATGGCAAAATGGGACCCCTCTCGACTATCTGCTTTAGCTGCTGGCAAAAGGTCGCCGCAAGCTCGGGCTCGGAAACGGCTAACTGGGCTAATAGTTTGGCCTTGGTTCGGTCGGCCATATAGTGAAGGATTTTCACAGCGTCGTCGAGACCGTCACCTTCGCTGCCATACTTCATTCGGCTCATATTGGTCAATATCTTGCCGGCGCTGGCAGCGTCCATCTTGTCATAAGTGGTTGCTATTGATACCAGGTTGACCCTTTCGGCCTCGGTAATCTTGACCCTGCTTTTCTCCAGCTTGTCCTGTTGCTCTTTAACGCTTGCAACTATCGAAGCAAGCTCGACTCGCAGCTCATTGAGTCTCTCGATGTCCTTCTTAATCGTATTATGGGCCATCTCTAATCTCTGCTCCCTGCTCTCAAGAAGCTGCAGCTTACTGTTGTAATCTTGCACCTTTTCACGGACACCATAAACGAGCGCCTTCAGTCGTCTTTCCGTCATACCTTTCTTCACTGTGCCATCGCTGACGGCCCCGCTCACACCGCCCGGTGGAGCCGGCAGTTGCGGTTCAACCCCCTGGCTGACAGATGTCACCTGATTTGACTCATCGCCCAGGTCCGCCGCAGCCCCTTTACTAAACCACGCAAAAGTAAACGTCCCTGCAAAGCTTATCAGCCCCGCCGCCGCCGTTATTATTATTCGTTTCTTACTCACTGGTTTACCTCCTGCTTTCGCTATACCGTATTTACACCTTCACAAAACACAAAAACCGCGGCAGCCCCACCGAATGTCGCAAAATCTCAGCCGATTGGATTGCCAACGTTGGCCCGCTCCGTCATCTTTCGGGCAAAACTAATAGTAGCTGTCTCATCCAGCTCTTTCTGCTCAAGTCTCTCCTGCTCTTTTATAAATCTCCTCTTTGCCTCATCCCGCAATCTTTCCAGACCTTCCTTAAACCGTTTGATTTTTAAGACCTCGACAATCTTTTCTCTCTGCCGTAACCCCAGTTCTCTTACCTTATCTTTAAGCTGCTTAATCAGTTCATCGCTTGTCGTCGAACATCTCAAAAAAAACTCTTGCTCGCCAAGTTGACCTCCGCCGGCGACAAGCCGCCGCTTGTGAGAAACCTGCCGGGCTAAACTATCGACTATATTCTTCAATATCCTCTGCCGCATCACCAATTCTCCCTGCGTCTGCGCCAGCTTCTCCGTTATCGCAAGTAATTCCGATGTCTTTGTCTGCTCCTCTTTCGCCTTCACGTCAAGTACTCGCTGCAGACGCCATACGAATCGCTTCATTCAATCTCCGGCTTTTAACCGTCGACACTTAACAGTTTGTCCCACGACCGGCTAATAGCAATCAATCGCTTGATAGTTTCCTCGAAGCTGGTCCTCTCCCGAATCGGCTGAATGAGAAAATTGTTTATCCTGTCAATCAACGCTATCGCTCCGTCAATACGCCGGTTGCTGCCGCGCGAAAACGCACCGATGTTTATCAAATCTTCGGCATCAGTATAGACGGCGTATATCTCCCTCAGCTTCTGAGCGGCTTTCCTGTGCTCTCCGCTGATTACCATCGGCATCAATCGGCTGATGCTTCCCAAAACGTCCACGGCTGGATAATGACTACGGTCAGCTAACTTCCTTGATAAAACGATATGACCATCCAGCAAGCTCCTCGCGCTATCAGCTACAGGGTCGGCCAAATCGTCGCTCTCAACCAGAACCGTCAAAATCCCTGTAATGCTCCCGTTGGCTGCACAGCCTAAACGCTCGATAAGTCTCGGCATCAGTGAAAAAACGCTCGGACAGTAACCCTTTGCAGCAGGTGGCTCACCCGCAGCAAGACCTATTTCACGCTGGGCCTGAGCAAAACGCGTCAGTGAATCCATCATGAACAAAACATTCTTGCCCCTGTCTCTGAAATACTCGGCGATTGTAACCGCTACAAACGCCGCCTTTACTCGCTGAATCGGCGGTGAATCCGACGCGGCTACCACAACCACGCTGCGGGCAAGACCCGCCGCACCAAGGTCCTCTTCCAGAAATTCGCGAACCTCCCGACCACGCTCACCTATCAACGCCACAACATTGACGGCCGCCTCACTCGAATTGGCAATATCACCGAGAAGCACACTCTTACCCACGCCGCTGCCCGAGAAAATACCTATTCGCTGGCCATTCCCACACGTTAAAAGACCGTCTATCGACCTGATTCCCAAAGCCAAAGGTCTGCTAATCTTCTCCCGGCTCAACGCCGGCGGACTGCCTGCGTCTAACGGCTTCTTATCCGTCCCTCCTAATGGCCCTTTATTATCAATCGGCTCACCCAGCCCGTTCACCACTCTGCCGAGAACGCCCTCGCTTAGAGTAATATAACGCGGCGTAGTCCGCGCAGTTACCGTATCACCCGGTGATATACCCTCTATGTGTTCCAACGGCAGCAATATCAGCCGCTCCCCTCGAAAACCTACCACCTCAGCCAGAACACGCCGGCCATCCCGAATATGGATGCCGCAAAGCTCACCTAACCCCAACATCGGCCCCGCTGACTCAACCACCAGACCCGACACTCGCACCACAGAACCCTGACAGTCCAGCAGATTCACCTCACGCAGTACCGAGTGAAACTGCCCAAAATCAATCTGATGATTCTTAACCTCACTTGTAGTCATAAACTACTCCGCCTTCTTAAGCGCCTTACCAATCCGCTCCAGATGTTCGTCAATCAATGACTTGACTATTCCCTTGTCGGTCTCAAGCAGGCACTCCGCCCGCCCGATATTCGGGTCCGAAACAAACTTAATGCCGGTTAATACCCCATCCTGTTCGTCCTGCTGTATCTTCTGGTATCGGACAAGGTCTTCACGATTCAAATGCACTACCACATCTTGATGCGTGGGGGCATTTTTAAGTGCCTCTTTGACGATACGCTCTATTTCATAATCCCCTTTTTCTATCTTCTGTACCAGTATCTTCCTGGCGATTTCTACCGAAAGTTTGGCAATTTCCTCTCTATGCTCGGCAAACAACTTATCACAAAATTGATTAACTTTTTCGATGAGACCTCTGAGCAGCCGGCATATCTGGACCGCCTCTGCCTTCTCCCTCTCTAAATCCTCCGTCAACCTGGCTTGTTGCACCTCCCCCGCCGACCTGTTCTCTTCAGGACCAAAGGAACCATTCCCTCCTGCCGGCTGAAGATGCTGGCCTAAAATTTTTACCGATGTAATCGGCCTGGCAAGATTTATTGTAACTGCACCGGCCATCGTCCTATTCTTCTATAAACGCAAGTTCACCCTTTTCATTCATTTCACGCAAAACCTGAACAATCTCCTCTCTGGCCTTTTCAATGTCCTCTTTCCTGGGAGCCGACATAAGTGATGCCTCCTCGTCTAGCGCAGCAGCCGCCCGCTCAGAAATATTAGACCTTATTTTCTGGACAATCGCCTCGTCTGCCCTGACCAGCGCCAGCGCCAGCTTCTGCGAATCAACACCACGCAGCGACTCCTGCAGCGACCTGTCAGCCACCTGCGGAATGTCATCCCACACTATCATCAGCTTGGCTACCATTTCACCGGTCTCGCCGTTCTTTTCCCGTATCGTGCCAAGCAGACCGTCTCGAAGCTCCCTGCCCAGGTTTCGCAAAATCACAGCTACCTTTCTTAAAGACTGTTTCGGCCGGGCCTGTAAAACGCCGCCACCACGACCGGATGAAACCGTCTCAAGACGTTTGCAAATCATCTCTGCTATCCGCACCTTGGCCTCGGTGGCAACGGCCTCACTACCGGTCATCCTGCTGACGGCGCTAAGTCGGACACCTTCACCCAGAAGGCCAAGAACCTCTGAACTCTTCTTCACCGGCATCTCCGATAAGACCACCGCAACCACCTGAGGATGTTCATTCTCCAGAATTGATGCTATCGTTTGCGAATCAGCGGAACGAACAGATATAAAAGGGTCGCGTTTCTGAAGTAAATCCTGTATCTGGGACTGAATCCGCTTGGCTCCATCGTCGCCCACAGTACCCTTTAGTATCCTCTCCAGGAAACTTTTAAGGTGAATCTCGTCTTTGGCCTGAAGACGGTTTACGAACTGCCGGGCAAGCTCAAGCCCGTCTTTGCTGTTAAAACCAGCGGCGTCCAGATATGCCAATTCCACCGCCAATTCTTGAACAACCCCCGGCTCAACACCTTTCAGCAGCTCAACAGCAGTGCCAACGTCAAGACTGGCCAACAACATCGCAGCTTTTTGTTTACCCGTCAACGCCACTTTCACATCCCATACCTGGTATCTCGTATTGCAAGATACGCATCAGAATTGCCATTTTGTAACTAACCGCAAAATGGAAACCTGCCCAAACACACTTCATTCCATCAACTGCTCTCTTCGAGCCAACTGGAAAATAATTGTTTCACCTGCTCAGGATTATTCTGCAGGGCGGTGGTTATCTGCTTGCGCAGCCTTAATGGCTCAGCACTCACAGCTTCAGCAGGCAAAAAACCAGCGGCCCCCTCAGCGCCGGGCAACCGTCCTGCAGCAGAGGCCGCCTTTTTACTCGCCTTACTAAATATCCGAAGAACAAGCAGCGCACAAATCGCCATAACCCCTAAAGACGCCTGACGTGCAATCGCCACATAGCGAGGCCAGCTGGACGGCTCCTCTTCAGCTAACGGCTCAACCACACGATGAAACCTCGCCTCAACCACCGTAAGAGAATCTGTATCTCCAAGACCAAGCGCATTTCTGATAAGCCCTTCCACATCAGCTAATTCCATTATCTTCGCGCCCTGGCCCTCACCCCCTGCTTCATTAACGTCAGCCGGCGATAAGTCAACAACAGCCGCCACCGTCAAAGACTTTATCTCACCCGGCAAAACAACTTCCTGTTTCACAGTCTTACCGTGCTGATATTCGGTCACAATTGTGCTGTCCTTCTCCTCACCGCCCGCCACCGCTGTTTCGCCTTCAGCAGGAACAGTACCGCCTTCGGTTTTACTGGTTTCCTTAATTTCCTCTTTTTTGGCCAGTCCCTTGATTGGGGTCTCTGTAACGGTGTTAGTGCTGATCATATCAATCTCGGCGCTGACTCTCACCGTTGCCCGTCCAGGTCCCAGAACAGTAGCGAGCATATCTTCGACCTTTTCCGCAAGATTCCGTTCCACCCGCTCCTTGTAATCGGCAACGGTGCCTGCCCCGCTGGCCATCCCCTGACCCGATTCTCCCGAAAGAAGATGTCCCTGACTGTCTATCACGATTACATTTCCCGACTCAAGTCCCTCGACGCTGCCGGAGACTAAATGGGTAATTGCCGCTATGTTCAAGGCGCTTAATCGGTAACCGGGTCTTAACCGAAGAACCACAGAAGCGGTTGTTTCCAATGCCTCGGAGCTAAACAGCGCCCGCTCTGTGCTTACTATATGGACACGAGAATGAACCACACCATCTATCATCTGGATACTCTTGGCAAGCTCCTCCTCTAATGCCCGCTTGAGATTAACGTTTTGAACAAACGGGCTGACCCCGATTTTCTCGTTATCGAATATCTTGTAACCGCCCTGCTCGCCTACAGGGAGTCCCTCTTTGGCCATATCCAGACGAAGCTGATAGACCTGCTCTTTTGGAACGAATATGCTTGTCCCACCGTTTCGAAGTTCGTAAGCGATGCCCTTCTCGCTGATTTTCTCTGTAATCTCGGATGCCTCTTCGGCAGCTAACTGCTGATACAGCATTCTCATATCAGGCCGCCGGACCCACTGAACGAGAAGCCCACCGACGGTAGCAAATGTCAGCACAACCGCCACCAGCAAGGCCCGCTGAACCGGCCCTACCCTCTGCCAAACCGCTCCTATCTTCTGAAAAAAGCTCATTAAACTCCTTCAATGTACAATGTTCGGCACATCTGTTATTCTCCGCCGACCGTCCGCCGATTATATCTGCATATTCATAGTCTGTTTGTAGGCCTCAATTAACTTGTTTCTGACACCTACAAGAAGCTTAAAACTCATATCGGCCTTGGCCACCGCCGAGACCACCGAAGTAATATCCTCGTTTTTGCCGCTCAGCAAATCCTTTATGGACATATCCGATGAATGTTGAAGGTCGTCAACCTTGGAAATATATTTCCCAACGGCTTTAACAGTATCGGAAAAATTTGATTTCTCGGCACCGATATCACCGACCTTGCCTATCCCGACAGAGCCGCCATTGACCTTGGGCATTACCGAGCTAATATTGGCATTCAAATTAATCATTTTTTTGACCTCAATTATCGAAGTAATTCGAGTGTGGTTTCCACCATTTGCTGATAACGTTTCAAAATCGCCACATTACTCTGGTAGGCCCGTGCCGCAACATTCAAATTCATCATCTCAATCGGCAAATTCACATTGGGCATCATCACGTAGCCGTGCTCATCCGCCTTGGGGTGACCCGGGTCTAAAATCTTATAAAACTCACTGGTATCCTCAACTATTTCATCCACACTGACACCACCTATATCATCACCGTCTGTCTTGAATACCGCTTCGAGTCTGCGGTAGGGCTCGCCCTTGCCGGCGTCGGTTGTCCGAGCGTTGGCAACGTTCGACGAAATCACCTCCATCTGTTTGCCCTGCGCCCGCAGCCCTGAAATCGCTATGTCTATAGGCCCGAAGCTACTGTCGATTTCCATCTGTATTTATTCCTTTCTGGTAGCACTTAGCTAAGTTCGCCTTTCCTGCCCGCTACCCGCTACCTGTTACCTACATTCATTGCCAGCTCAATCTGCTTATACTTCTTGTTAAGCAGCCGAATATACGCCTTATGCCGAAGCGTATTCTTAATCATTTCACCCACTTCGCCCTCCAAAGTAACGTCATTCCCGTTCGACTTCACCGGAGTTTGCTTAGGCCGATAAATCTGCGCCTCGATGTCACTAAGCTTAATCGAGCCGCCGGAATCCAGCGCCTTGGCAAGCAGCTCCTCGAACTCAACGTCAACCCTCCGATACCCAGGCGTCTCAAGATTGGCAATATTATTGGCAATTGCCTTCTGACGAAGACCTTCCGCCTTTATACCATGCTCAAGAAAATCTATTACATCGTTTACTTTGGACATCTCTATCTCGCCCCATTTTCCAGGGAACACAAATGCACTGTAATTTCTTCACAGGGGACTCGTAAAATGCGAGCCCCCTCCGTAAATCCGGCGTACAAACCTTGCTTGCCTACCTTAAACACCGCAATAATCGTGCCAAATACTCAAAACCGGCCATTTTCAGTTTATCAACCGGTTAATTGCCCCCCAAAACCGCATTAAACCCATTCTTCACTTGTCCATATCCCAGCATAGGCGTCAGGTTTCTATACAACTGTGTGATTGTCTTTACAGCCCAACTCCAATACTCAACCCTTACAATCGGCCCCCAAAACAAACCGGAAATTCCCTCCAGACTACCGGAATATTTCTCCGAAACCACAGCAGCAGCAAAACATTTTTCAAAAATCAGTATATTCTTAACACTCGTAACTCCTTTGACAATAAACGCTTATCGCCCACAAAAGCCACATCCCCAAATACTGGAACACCAATTGCTCACCATAAGCTGATTTTGCAGGAAGTGCTATATGGACACCGGTTTACTTACAATAGACAATATATTCACGCCCACCATCGGCGCTGGCCCAGTCCCATCAACGCCGACCCAAAATACCAGTCAGCTTACTGATACCCCATCCGCTGACAGCACTACCCCAGCCGAAACGACCGATAATAACCTCACTAATAACCAAAGCACGCCTGCAAACAGGAATCCTCAGGGTTTTCACGATACACTTCAGGAAAAAATAAGGGATGAAGCACCACGTAACACACAGGACACCCCGGAATTAAAAGAGCAGGACCCAACAGACCAGACGAATCCCATACAACCTACCGGCCCGCAGGATACCACAACCGACCAGCAAAACAAAACCACCACCACAGAGATACCTGCAGAACCACAAACTGAAGAAAAACCCACTCAGTCAGAGGGAGGCCCACTTTCTGGCACCGCAAATGAAAATGTCTCTGAGCCACAAATCGCCCTCTCAAATGTCTCCAAAATACTCTCTCTCTCCGCCACTGTTGCTAAACCAGCCGAAAACAAAACCACTTTAAACCAGACAGCACCCAAAACCATTCCACCCGATACCTCTACGGGTTCACTCAATACCAGCACCGGCAATGAAGAAGGCAAAAACACGGAAAAAATACCGGCATCAAACAAACTACTCACTGCCACAAATGACCTCACCAACCAGAAAAACAGCAAAGATTCGATGCCTGATGCACTTATCGCTGCCGGCAAAACAACCTCTGCCGGCGAAAAAACGGAAATTACAGACACCCCAGCCCCCACTAATCAAAAGACTTCCACACTTACCACCAACGAACTAACGCTTGAAGCGACCACTGAACCGACACCCACGGCCAAGCCGGTCGTTCCTGACGGCCAAAAACCTGCATTAAATGCCGTCAGCCATCCACCGGAAGGCACCCTGCGGACTACGGATAACGCCCTACCGGCAGTTCAGGATAAATCATCCGGCTCTCAGTCCATCGCCAGCCAAATTGGCCACGAAACACTCACCTTTGTCACTGAGAAACCAGCCAACAACAAAACAGACGTTAGCTCCAACTCCGCCACAGGCGCAACAGCTAATCAAATACTCTCAGAATCATCGGCCGGCAAACAACAACAGCAACAAGGCGACAGCCTCTCAGGCGAGGCCATTCTCCAGAAGCTAAATCCCGCACAGGTGCAGGTATCCACCAACCAGACGAAAGACCACACCGGCTCGACCGCCAACAACAACTCTAACCCGGATTTCAACCAGATACTCTCCCAAAATAACACCCAAATCCCCGTTACAGAACAAACATCAGTATCTTCCCAGACCGTAAAGACCGCTGATAATGCTCTACCCGGCAATACGCCCCCAACTATTAGCGAACAGATTCTGGCCTCTATCCACGGCTCGCTGCGACAAGGCGACCAGCAAATCACCATTCATCTCAATCCGCCGGAACTGGGCAAGGTATTTATAAAATTCGACCAGCAGCAAAACCAAATCACCGGCTTACTGGAGGTCAGCAAAGCACAAACCAGGGTAGAAATACAGCAGGCACTGCCGCAGATAATCCAAACGCTCGCAGATTCAGGTATTCAAATAAAACGAATCGAGGTCGTATTAACGGACCAATCAGACCAAAATGCTTACAAAGACCAGTCGCTGCAGGATGGCCCGCCCGACCAGCACGGCTTCACCGATGGGGCTAATCCTGAAAACAGTCTCACCAATCCACCCGGCAGCCGACCAACAGGCAACAGCAGCTACCAGAGTAGTCCCGAGCAGCAACAAATGTTTATTACGGAGAGTTCCATAAATATGTTGATATAACCCACCCAGCTCGCGCCGGAAGACGCAGGGGCGGGAAAACTTCTACAAACTGACCTTTTGCACAAACCTGTGAATTGGTAAAAAAGGGGGTCGCAATGCTCAAAGCAAAAGACATTATGACAAAGCAAGTAGTTAACATAAAAAAGGAAGCCCCAATATACGAGGCCATAGAGATGCTGGCAAAAAACGGAATTGCGGGCATTCCTGTCGTCGAAGATGATATGACTTTAGTGGGCATTGTTACAGAGAAAGATGTGCTGAGATTATTCTACGCCGATGAGCAAGAGAAAAACAAAACAGTTAAGGATTTTATGACACAACCTGCAGTTCACTTCAATGAGGACGAAAGTTTGTCGGACGTCTGTAACTGCTTAATAAATAATGACTTCAGAAGGGTCCCGGTCACATCGAAAGGGAAAGTGGTCGGTATTATCAGCAGACCGGATGTTATCAAACATATTCTTCAGATAAGCCGTAACAGTACCGGCACCGGCTGAGAAACCTGCCGGTGACGAAGCCATTCAAATACTGTATAGCGAAAGGGGGCTGCTTATGAAGCCATCTGTATAACTTTTTATTGAACTCAAACTGACCGGTTTGCAGCTGATGTTAAATGTAAGCCGATTTCTGACAATATATTATGTTTCTCATAAAATATCATAAAACAGTCATCCGCCGTCAGGCGGGTTCCGCTCCCGACAGTGTCGGGATTGCACTTTGATTTTTGCATTTTCAAACTGGCCATCGGTCAGTTTGAGTTCTATACCTTAACCGTTCTGCCAGCCCATTTGCGACGGGCGGTCTCGATGGATTGCAGAAAGGCCTTTTTGAACCTCTCTATTGAAAAACGCTCAATAACGGTCTTCCGCGCCTGCTGGCCCATCAATATCGCCAGCCCCTTGTCCTCCAAAAGCATCCTCGCATATTTGCGCAATTCATCAGCGTCATCGCTGAGAAACCCGCTTACACCATGTTTGATTGGCGAAGTAGGGTGCCGATTACCCAGAACAGCCATCCCTGCTGCCATCGCCTCTATGGTGGCCATATTGTATCCGTCCTCAAGTTCCGGGTCAGCGGTGTGGATATAAAATCGATGGGATTGCAGTAATTTTTTTAGATGGTCCCAATTCTCAGAAGCTGCAACTCCCGGCATATCCGGGTTGTGCCCAACAATTCGTACCGGAACCCCGTCAAATGCCCTTTCGTGAAAGTCCCATAATAAAAACTGTTTGCGCCTCTGAATAAAATTGGAAATACGAAGTCCGCACGCCTTTTCACCGGAATACGGCAAATAATCATCTGGTTCCCCCCAAAAAGGCACAATGTCCTCGGTAAAACCCCACGATTTGCCCTTAAGCATAGAGACTGCCGCCGCATGACCGCCAACCAATCTTAGGTATTTGTGCAGCATTTCTTTCATCTTTTCCGGCTCAATATTCGACTTCTCCTCCAGCATTCTGGCCTCGATTGGCAGGTGAATGACCGTGAGCCGCGGTTCAGGCCGTTGTTTAACATCGAGCAAATCGGTTATATTGTGGGTTATGATGCAGTAATAACGCACCGGCGACCGTAACGCCTCTGATAAAGTAATTAACCGGGAATTCGGCGGCACCGGCCGCATCTGCTCATCCCAGCTTTCTTTATAACGGCCTTTGAGTCCTATAATTATATCAAGATTATAACCCAACACCCCAAGTTGATACACCCACGGCTCATGGCAGTTAAATACAAGCAGTGTCTCCTGATGGGCTTGTTCTACCTGTTTGTCCATATCACCCTGAATATATCTAAGGTCACTGTGAAACCTCTCCCTCCCGGGACTATTGAAGTATATACATACCCGCCTGTGCGAGCAAGAATTATCCTTTCGCCACCTGAACCTGCGCATAATGATAACGCATTTCTGGAACAATTAAACAATCGAATTTGCAGATTATCCGCCTTAAATTAGCCAATTTTACAGACTTTTCCCGTTTTTTTTACCCCTCTTACCAACCCGCCCCCGTTTCAGTGTCCAAAACAGCAATATTACAGGTCCAACGACTTTGTGGCTATTTCACGTAGAGAATTTCCTTAAGTCCCTTTTGTTTTGGACGATAAATGTTATTGAATGCGGATTTCGACAGCGTGTGCGTCGTACGTATTCAGTAGTGTGGGGGCTCAAAAGAGCCAAAAAACCGGTTTTTGATATTTTTTAAGGAGTCCAGAATATGTTAGCAATTAAGAACAACATTATGGCGGAAAACGCTGCCCGGCACTTGGGGACAAGCTATGACGCCCTCGCCAAATCGGTCGAACGGCTGGCATCCGGCCTGCGAATCAACAGTGCAAAGGACGATGCAGCCGGCCTGGCGGTGCGAGAGTTGATGCGGGCCGACATCGCCGTCCTGCAGCAGGGGTCGCGTAACGCACAGGACGGTATCAGTATGTTGCAGACTATGGAAGGCGCTATGGCAACAATGGACGATGCCCTAATTCGTATGAAGCAGTTAGCCGAGCAGGCGGCTACAGGGACGTATTCTTCTGCACAAAGAGCCATTATGAACAGCGAATTTGACGAAATGGCTGCCGAAATAAACCGTATTGCAGGAGCGATCGAATTTAACGAAAACTACCTGCTAAACAACTCCGCTACCACCGTATCGATACAATTCGGCGATGCTACTAGTGACAAGATTGACATTCAGGGTTGTGATATGACCTCCAGCGCACTTGGTCTTGACACTGCCGGCATCGACACCGCTGCCAACGCTCAGACAGCCCTGGTAACTCTGGATACCGCAATCAACACCAAAGATGAGGCCCGTGCCGCATTCGGTTACAAGATGAGCCGCCTGGAAAGCACCATATCGGTCATCAACAATCAGGCTGAGAACCTCATGGCAGCCGAGTCACGTATTTCGGATGTCGATGTGGCTACCGAAATGGCCGCGATGACCAGAACACAGGTGCTCGCACAGGCCGGTATCGCTATGTTGGCCCAGGCAAATATGATGCCTCAGATGGCATTGACACTGCTCAGATAACACAGCATCCTCGAACGTTGAACGACAATCAGGGGAGATGACGTAGCGCAAAAGTGGTCATCTCCCCATAACTTAAACGCCTAATTGCAGAAACATCGCTGTTTGGTCCCACGACGAGTTGAAAGGTTATAACCAGGGTACTGAACCCAGAAACGGATAAGGCAGTATATTATGAACGGATTCGCAGCATATCAAGACACCGCCGTTACCACGCAGAGCAAAGGCCGCCTCATCGTATTACTTTACGACGGTGCAATCAAATTTATGAAATTGGCAATCAGAGAGCTGCAGGCGGGTAACTACGAAGCAAAGGGCCGATACATAGGAAGAGCTCAGGATATAATCAACGAGCTAAATGCAGTGCTCGATATGGACGCCGGCGGCGAAGTTGCCCTCAACCTTCGCAAGCTTTATTGCTTTATGAATAATCGCTTGTCCCAGGCCAATATAGAACGCAACCCACAAATGATTCGGGAAGTAATCACGCTCGCCGAAGAGCTTAATCAGAGCTGGAAGGCCATCACCAGCTAATCCACACCACAGCGCCCCAGAACCCCTGAAAACCGCAAAAAAGTCTATTATGCTATTTCACCACTGTTAGCAAAATAATCAACTCAAACTGACCGATTTAAGCTACCTGTAAAAAGCTTTTAGAGATTATTATATCTGTTTAGCCGCCGCCGGCACGGCGACGTATCTTGTTTGAGTCGTGATTATCTAAAAACTTACTCAAGGTAGCTTAAAAACAATTTTTCAGCGAGCGTAGGCGTTTTTGTTTTGAAAATTTGGATTTTGGTCATTTGATATTGCTTAGGATTTAGGATTTAGTGTCTCGTGCTTCTCATAGTTTTTACATCTGCTTGTTATGCGTATAGTCTACCTACAAAGACGAAGTACACCCCCTCAAAACCAAATTCATCTCTTAAAAATCTGGCCAAAAACTACCGCTTCTACCGATAATATACACGGAAAAGCTGCTCCCCAACGCTTCCGTAGAGAGATTCATCTATAAAGGGGCATTACGGCACTGAGCTAAGTTGACTACACCAGAAAAGATGCAGATGAGTCAGAGCAAAATATCGCAGAATTTACTCTCCTACAACAAGAAGATGGCCCAACCTCTACCCTCCAGCCCAACCGACGACCTGCCGCAATTCCTTGTTCGTGCCGGCGCCGCCGCCCAGACAGGACAAATTGAACAAGCAACCCACCTCCTAAATGACCAGGCTGTTAAAATTATCCGAGAAATAACAGAGAACAACCCCTCACGCACCGACGTCATATTCTTGCTTGCAACGGTATTTTACAAAACCGGCCAATTAAGTAAGGCCGAGCAATGGTACAAAAAAATCCTGAAACAGGGTCCGAACGCTCCGGCATACAACAAACTGGCATGTATCTGCCAGTACACCGGGCGTCTGTCGGAAGCAATGCAATATCAAAGAAACGCCGTCCAGACGGACCCAAAAAACGCAGAATACCAGGCCAACCTCGCAAGAATCCTGATGGAAACAGGCAAAACCCAGGAGGGTATCGACCTGTTGCGAAAAACAATAGAAAAGATGCCCAAAAACCCCGTAGTTCACTCGAACTTCCTGTTTCGCCTCCATCATCTACCAGACCCCAACCCACAAATGCTCTTTGATGAGCACAAGCGATGGGGCGATATTCACGCCTCCCCAACTCGGGTCAGACTGTCCCACGACAATATCCCGGACCCTGACCGCAAACTCCGCATCGGTTACATCTCGCCTGATTTTCGAAGCCATCCGGTGGCCTGTTTCTTCGAGTCGCTTCTGGACGGACACGACCGCAGAGTGGTGGAAGTCTACGGATATAGCAATGTCGAACGCCCGGATGAAATCACGAAACGGCTCAAATCAAAGTTTGACCACTATCAAAACATCCGCGGCGTCAGCGATGAAGCGGCCGCTGGTATGATTGAGCAGGACCAAATCGATATCCTCGTGGATATCGCAGGCCACACAGCGGATAATCGCCTCCTCGTACTGGCTTATAAGCCTGCTCCCATCCAGGTCACATACTTGGGTTATCCTGATACAACCGGAATGCACACAATCGATTATCGTTTGACGGATAGACTGACAAACCCGCCGGACTCACAGAAATTCTACACCGAAGAGCTGGTCTTTTTGCCGGAAACCTTCGCCTGTTACAGACCTCCCGATTATGCTGGCCCTGTAACGCCTCTGCCTGCCGCTAAAAATGGCTGCGTCACTTTCGGGTCGTTCAATAACAAATGCAAAATACATCCCTTTATTATGACACTTTGGGCGGAAATTCTTAAGGCCGATAAAAACCATCGTCTTCTGTTAAGATTCAAAGGAGGCGACGACCAGGAAGTCAAAAACCATTACTTCCACCACTTCGAGCGATTGGGTATCCTTCGAGAGAAGGTGGAAATATGCGGCTGGAGGAACCCTGCTGAGCACCTGCAATCATACGGGCGGGTGGACATCGCATTAGACACCTATCCTCTTAATGGCCATACGACCACCTGCGAAGCCCTGTGGATGGGCGTACCCGTAATTTCACTCGTTGGCAAATGTCATGGCTCTCGGCTTGGGCTAAGTGTACTAAGCAGCATACACCTGGAGTTCTTCGCCGCCGCGACACCCAGGGAATATGTCGCCAAGGCCGCCGCTCTTGCGGCCAATCGACAGGCCCTCGAGAAGATTCGCTCTTCGATGCGAGCACGCATAGCAACCAGCGGACTATGCTGCGCAAAGGGCTTTGCCCGGGGCTTGGAAGATGCCTATCGAAAAATGTGGCACCGATGGTGTCGGCACCAGGGAACAAACATTCCCACAGCAGCTCAAAACATTGCCAATCAAAAAGGTTGCTATCGCACCTAATCCTACAGCAATCCTCAAGCCGATACCTGCTGGAGAAAAACAGAAAGACTACACAGCAGAAAGGATTTTCCCCCTCTTTGTTCTTAAAACAATGACGCCTGGCCGCCTTTGCAAACGATGACTCTATTCAAACAACCTCCTTATATCCTCGTCGGTAATCTTTTCGTCGGGCCTTATCGGCTCTCCTCTTTGCCTTCTTATATGCTCAAAAAATTCCCTCACGTTCTCCGGAACCGATTTAATCACCAGCCCCACTGAATATCTCATCAAAGAGATATCCGTCCCGTCAAGAACACCTTTTATAAGCCCCGTTTCTGTATCCTCCTGGCTCTCCATCTCTAAACTAAACCTATCCAGAACATCTCCCAAACTCCCGTATTCCATCCGCTCCTCGGCTATTGGTTCATTGGTTATATGAGAGTAAGGCAGTTGCATGGCCCTGAAAACATAAGCGGCCTCGGCAGGAATCACATCAGCGTGCTCGAAACCCTCTTTAAACTCCGGCCCGCTGTAATGCCTCGGTAACAGTATATGCGGCTTCTGAATCAGAACAATCCCCTTTCTAACAACCGTCCTGTCTCTAAGTCGGCTGTGTTCAGCGGCAAATATGTAAGGCAGCTCCATATCGCCAAACGTATAGAGCATCCGCTGATATTCTCTAATCACCTCCGTCCTTCTCCAGCATTGCTTAAATCTTTCTTTATCAAAACTCGACATCTCATCCCTTTGAACACAATGAAAATAGCCATCCCGACCCTGTCGGGGTTCCACAATTTTGCATTTTTAACTTTGATTTTTGCATTTTCAAACTGACCGATTTAATATATACAACTTGTTTTATTGCTTATCATATAAGAAGTTCAATCAGTTGCCGACGCTGTCGGCTTCAACTCACGACATACGAAATACGAGCCCCGCCCCTCCGAGGAGCGGGACGAGCGACGAACGACGCTCAAACTGGCCCGTTTCGAAGAAACGGTCAGCTTGAGTCAATAATACCTGATTTGACTACCCGATTCCAGCCATTTTTGTTCACACCCTCCCCGGCATCTTATCTCACAATGAATTTTTAAGCTGAAAGACCGATTGCCGGCAATAAAATCTTGACAGCGGCAGGGGTTGCAAATAAAGTAGCCATTCCATTTATTACAAAACGATGTAAAGAAACGAAAATCGCAGTTACACTGCTAAAAAAGGAGATTCACAAATGGCGACAAAGGTTGGAATTAACGGGTTCGGACGAATCGGCAGGGCCGTGGCAAGAATCATTACACAAAGAGGCGGTGACCTCGAGCTGGCAGCCGTCAACGACCTCTCGGATGCCAAAATCCTGGCACATCTGTTCAAATACGATACGGTAATGGGTAAATGGAACGGCACCGTCGCCGCCGGTGATGGCGAGCTGATAATCAACGGCAGGCCAATCAAGGTCCTCGCCGTCAAAAACCCCGCAGAACTGCCCTGGAAGGATATGGGCGTAAAGGTTGTTCTTGAATCTACCGGTGTTTTCCGTACGAAAGAATCTCCGAAGGGCGGCTACGGCGACCACCTCAAAGCCGGCGCCGAAAAGGTCGTCCTCAGTGTCCCGGCAAAAGACGACATCGAGGCGACAATAGTTCTGGGCGTCAACGATGAAAAGCTGACCAAAGACGTCAAATGCGTCTCGAACGCAAGCTGTACGACCAACTGCCTGGCGCCTGTAGCCAAGGTCCTCAACGATGCCTTTGAGATTGAACAGGGTCTTATGACCACCATTCACGCCTATACCAACGACCAGAAAGTTGCCGATATGATTCACAGTGACCTCCGTCGCGCACGGGCGGCAGCAGTCAACATTATCCCCACCACCACAGGTGCGGCAAAGGCCATCGGCAAAGTCGTCCCTGAACTTGACGGCAAGCTTGACGGTTTTGCCATCCGTGTGCCGGTTCCGGTCGGCAGCGTCGTCGATTTGGTGGTAAACGTCAAAAAGGATGTTACCGTCGATAGTGTAAATGCGGCTATGAAAAAAGCGGCCGAGGGGCCGATGAAGGGCATCCTCGTCTATTGTGATGAGCCGATTGTCAGCAGTGACATCATAAATCACCCCGCCTCCAGCATCTTCGATTCGCTCTGCACAATGGTCATCGGAAAAACCGTCAAGGTCGTAAGCTGGTATGACAACGAGTGGGGCTATTCGAACCGAACCGTTGATATTATGGAGAAAATGGCAAAAATGTAGTCAGAAAACAGAGGACAGAAAAAAGAAAACTTCTGATTTCTGACTTCTGACATCTGACTTCTAAAGAGGTAAGAAATGGCTAAAAAGACTGTTGCCGATATTGACGTCACCGGCAGACGGATCCTGATGCGCTGCGACTTCAACGTCCCGCTCGACGACGACTGTAATATCACCAGCGATGACCGAATCGTCAAGGCCATACCTACTACAAAGAGCATCCTCCAACGAGACGCCGCCTTAATTCTTATGAGCCATCTTGGCCGACCGGGTGGAGAAAAAAACGAAAAGCTCTCTCTTGCGCCGGTGGCAAAGCGACTCTCGGAATTGCTCGACAAAAAAGTCATCTTCGCCGACGACTGTATTGGCGCCGAGACAAAGGCCAAAGCGAAAGCACTTAACACCGGCGATTGTATGCTGCTGGAGAATCTCCGCTTCCACAAGGAAGAGACGATAAAGGACAAAGCGGCCAAGGAAGACACACAGCTGCGTCAGGCCAAAGACAATTTCGCAAAAGAGCTTGCCGGCCTGGCGGATATCTACGTTGACGACGCCTTCGGCACCGCACACAGGGACAACGCCTCAATGTACACCGTACCCTTAATGATGGAAGGAAAACCCCGCGTCATCGGCTTTCTGGTAGAAAAGGAATTGAAGTTTCTCGGCGAAACGCTTAGCAACCCTGAAAGGCCATTCGTAGCGATATTAGGCGGAGCGAAGGTCTCCGACAAAATAGGCGTAATCGAAAATCTGCTTGATAAGGTCAACTGCATCCTCATTGGCGGGGCAATGGCCTATACATTCTTCAAAGCCCAGGGCCAGGCCGTCGGCAAAAGCTTATGCGAGGACGGTTTTCTTGATAAAGCCACCACTCTACTGGAACAGGCCAAGGATGTCGGCTGTGAAATCGTCCTGCCGGTCGATACGGTCGTGGCAAAAGAATTCCAGGCCGGCGCCGAGCACAAGATAGTCACTGGAAACATCGAGCCCGACTGGCAGGGTATGGACATCGGCCCGCAGACCAGAAAGCTATTTGTCGAAAAGCTCGAAGGCGTAAAGACGATTGTCTGGAACGGCCCGATGGGCGTCTTTGAGCTGTCACCTTTTGACCAGGGAACAAAGGCCGTTGCAGCTGCCGTCGCCAAGGCAACCCAAAACGGTGCTCGTAGCATCATCGGCGGCGGCGACAGCGCAAGTGCCGTCCAGAAACTCGGACTCGAAGACAAAGTCAGCCACATCTCCACCGGCGGCGGCGCATCACTCGAATTTCTCGAAGGAAAAAAATTCAAATGCCTCGAAATACTCGATGAAAAATAGTTCCTCTGGCAAAGTAAAAAATAGATTTCAACCTTGCAGGAATGACAATTGGCCGCAAGTATTATACTTGCGGCCATTTTTGTTTGACTGTGAACAGCTTAGTTGTTAGTATCCCTGATGATGAAGCGACTTAAAAACAATAAGGGCTTACTGGACAAAAGCAGGTTTAAACAGGCCGACGAAGAAAAGAAGCGGTGGCTGAAGAATCTATCCCTGAAGAAGGCAATGCAGCTCGAGGAGGCATTGATTTCCTCAGAGCTTATCTGGGAATGGCGCAAAAATTTCCCTAAAGATAATCCGATTGGCCTAAAAAATGCGCTGAGCAGGAAACGAAAAATATGAGAGTTTTGTTAGATAAAGTCTATAAAAAAGTTGTAACCTTTCTGAACAGGGAAAATTACAAATACCTGATAATTGGAGGTATCGCTGCAGGAACCTTGGGCGAGCCCAGGGTTACAGGCGATGTAGATGTTGATATAATTCTTGACCAGGAGGATGTCCCTGTTTTCTTAGATAAAGCAAAAAAAATCGGCTTTAAAGTCTCCAAAAAAAAGTGCCTTAGAACAGTACAGCAGACCGGCACCTTCCAGATAAACTATGGAGATTTTCATATCGACTTTATTATTGCCTCAACCGATTTGGAAAGCCAGGCATTTGACAGGAGAAAGGCAATTCGCTTATATGGTATAAAAGCATTTTTCCCTACCCCTGAGGACTTAATTCTGTTTAAAATTGTCCCCGGACGAAAACAGGATTTATTAGACGCCGAGAAAGTCATCCTCCGCCATAAGGAAAAACTTGACATCAGCTACCTCAAAACCTGGGCCCGAAAGTTATCCGACCAGGCCGAGGATATGAGAATATGCAACGAACTAAAGAGGTTGCTAAAAAATTAAAAAGCCGAAGTCACCCGTAGGTTTATGCTCAATAAGAAGGACGAAACTTAACATTAAGGAAATAGAAAAATAATTCTCTGTGAGCTCTGTGTTCTCTGTGGCTATAAAATAAAAGGAATACTCCGTGGCTAAAAAACTGCCTAAAGCAGGAACAATTGAGATTGCACCGTCGATACTGAGCGCAGACTTCGCCAGATTGGCCGACGAAATAGCGCAGGTCGAGTCAGCCGGCGTCAATATCGTGCACCTCGACGTTATGGACGGCCACTTCGTGCCGAACATTACAATCGGCCCGCCCGTCATCGCAAAGCTGCGCAAGCACAGCAAACTCGTTTTCGACAGCCACCTGATGATAAGTAATCCGGCTAAATACGCCGAGCACTTTGTTAAAGCAGGTGTTAATCACATAACATTTCATATCGAGGCCGCCGACGAGCCGGAAAAACTCATCGATAAACTGCACAAGCTTGATGTTACCGCCGGAATATGTCTGAATCCCGAAACACCCGTCGAGGCCGTAGAAAAAATTGCGCCCCTTTGCGATATGGTCCTTGTGATGACCGTCCATCCGGGCTTCGGCGCACAGAAGTTTATGCCGGAGGCGGCGAAAAAAATTGCCCGAATAAGAGAAATTGTCGGCCCTGACATCCGAATAGAGGTTGACGGCGGTATAGACCCCAAAACAGCACCGATTGTGGTCTCCTACGGTGCCGACACACTTGTTGTAGGCAACGCCATATTCGCAAAACCCGACCGTATCGCCGCAATAAACGCCATCCGCAACGCCTGCCCCGTTAGCTAATTTCGGCCGTTAGAGATTTATATGGAATCTTGTGCGAAACTTGGTCTGTACATTCATTTCGCAGTTTTTTCCATCTAACGGGGCCTGCAGCTAATTTTTATAGCAAAAGCAGCAAAATTCTGGTAAAATCTCATATACCTTACTCAGACTGACCGATTTATTGCCAAGAACCGATATAAACCATTATGTGATACACAATTATGGAAAACAAAACTATAATGAAAATAGCCATCCCGACAGAGTCGGGATTCCGCAGTTTTGCATTTTTAACTTTGATTTTTGCATTCTCAAACTGACCGACGGTCAGTTTGAGTACCTTATTATGGCCAAAGAAGCAAAATCCAGTTGGAACGGCCTTTCGTCAAGGCCGAGAAGAGAAATCCCCGAAGGGCTCTGGATAAGATGCTCCGGATGCGAGCATATGCTCTACAAATCCACCGTCGAGAAAAATCTCAATGTCTGTCCGGAATGTAATCATCACTTCCGAATCGAGGCGGCAACCCGAATTAAGTATCTAACCGACGAGGATTCCTTTCAGGAAGTTTTAACCGACCTCAAAACCGATGACCCCCTCGGCTTTAAGTTCAGAGACACCACCTATAAGCAGCGACTAAAGGCCGACGAGAAAAAATGCGGCGCCAATGAGGCAATGCGCATCGGAAAGGCCTTCATCAAGGGAAGACCCCTCATCCTCGCAGTGATGGAGCCGAACTTCCTGATGGGCTCGATGGGATTTGTGGTCGGCGAAAAACTCTGTGCAGCCGTCGATATGGCGATGGCTGATTCGCTGCCCCTCGTGGCGGTATGCTGCTCAGGCGGGGCGAGAATGCACGAAGGAGCTGTGTCGCTCGGCCAGATGGCCAAAACCTCCGCCGCACTGGCAAAATTCGACGACACCGGCGGGCTTTACATTGCGGTTTTGACAGACCCCACTACTGGCGGAGTAACGGCGAGCTTCGCAATGCTGGGCGATTGTACAATAGCCGAGCCCGGCGCCCTGATTGGCTTCGCAGGGCCGCGAACAATCGCCGAGACGATAAAGGTCGAGCTGCCGGAGGGATTCCAGACTGCCGAATTTATGCTCGAGCACGGCTTCGTCGATATGATTGTACACCGAAAAGACCTCCGAAGCGAAATCGCACGACTAATAGACTACTGCCAGAAATAGACTTTTCCCGCCGATTGCCTCTAAGTGATTATCATCCCGTAAATATCCCCAAATCCCTCTTTCACTTCCACCCAAATACCCGTATAATCTGAAAAAATAGCGTATAGCGTGCAGCAGATAGGAATGTCATTGCGAGCGAGCCCCGCACCCCACGCGGTGCGGGGACGAGCGTGGCAATCTTATAAAATGCAATACGCACAACAAATCCGCCGCTGGCGGAAACAATGAACAATGAACGGAGTTTACACTGAGCTTGCCGAAGTGAACTATGAAATATTTTCGAGAAAATATCGAAAAGGCGAAAGGTTATAAGCCGGGTATTCAGCCACTACAAACTGACGATGTAGTTAAGCTCAACACCAATGAAAACCCCTACCCACCCTCGCCGGTGGTCTTACAGGCCGTAAAAGCCGTTTCCCCCGACCAGCTTCGCCGATACCCGGACCCGCTCGCAAACGCATTCCGCAAGGCGGCGGCGGAGGTCAACGATCTTTCAGCCGACAATATTATCTGCTGCAACGGGGCAGATGAGCTGCTTACTATTGCCTTCCGTGCCTTCTGCGACAGGAAACATCCTGTTGCTTATCCCGTCCCTACATATTCATTATATCCCGTATTGGCAAATCTGCAGAATTGTAGCGCCATTGAAATCCCCTTCGACAGTGAATTTAACCTCCCCGCCAAGCTAACCGGCACCGGCGCCGCCCTGACCATCGTCTGTAACCCCAATGCACCCACCGCCACCATTGTAAGCGTCAATGAGCTGGCCTCATTGGCGGATGAAACCGCCGGCGTATTATTGCTCGATGAGGCCTACGTGGACTTCGCAGAGGAAAATTGCGCTGCGCTGGCCAAAAACTTCGACAACGTAATCATACTTCGCTCGATGAGCAAGGGTTATTCACTGGCCGGCATCCGCTTCGGTTACGCCATCGCCAATCCCGATTTAATCGCCGGCCTGATGAAGGTAAAGGACTCCTACAATGTCGATGCCCTCGCTATCGCCGCCGCCACCGCAGCGATAAAAGACCGTAGCTACTTCAAGGAGACCATAGAAAAAGTAAAGAAAGAACGCAAAAGACTGACCGAGAAATTGCGAACGCTCGAATTTGAAGTGCCGGACAGTTTCACAAATTTTCTCCTCGCCAAAAGCCGAACCTACAAAGCAAGCGAAATTTATGATAAACTAACGCAGCGCAGTATCTATGTGAGGTACTTTGATTCGCCTGGCCTGAATGATAAACTGAGAATAACGGTTGGCACAAGCGAACAAAATAATAAACTGCTTTCCGCCTTGAAAGAAATTTTATCCGAATAGGAATACTTTTATGAAAGCCAGAACCGCCAAAACTCACAGGCAGACAAAAGAAACCGACGTTACGCTAAAGCTTAACCTCGACGGCGTCGGCAAATATGAAATCGATACCGGCCTCGGCTTCCTGGACCATATGCTCACGCACTTAAGCAAGCACGGCAAAATCGATTTGACGGTCAACGCCAAAGGCGACTTAAACGTCGATGCGCACCACACCGTCGAAGACATAGCGATATGCCTCGGCGAATGCCTGACCAAAGCGCTCGGCGACAAAAAAGGCATCGCCAGATACGGCCACAGCTCCGTGCCGATGGAAGACGCCTTGGCGAATGTATCTGTGGATTTGTCCGGCAGAGCCAGTTGCGTCTATAACGCCGACTACCGCACCGATAAAATCGGTGACTTTGACGTCGAGTGCCTCCAAGAGCTGATGCGGAGTTTCTCAAACACCGGTAAATTTAACCTGCACATCAACGTCCCTTATGGCACGAACAGCCACCACATAGCCGAGGCAATTTTTAAAGCGCTCGGCCAGGCACTGGCAGAGGCCGTCAAAATCGTCGGAACCGACATCCCAAGCACAAAGGGCGTATTGTGATTGAAGAACACGACCACGAATATCGAACCGGTATCGGCACCGACATCCACGAGGTAGTCGAGGGCAGAAAGCTTATGCTCGGCGGTATCTGCGTGCCGTACCCCGCCGGCCTGGCCGGACACAGCGACGGCGACGTCGCCCTGCACGCCGTTATTGACGCACTGCTCGGAGCTGCGGGCTTGGGCGATATAGGGACATTGTTTCCCGACACGGACCCCAAATTCAAAGACGCAGACAGCAAGGAGCTTCTGCTTGACGTAAAGGAACGGCTCGAAGAAAAACGCTGGACGGTAGTCAATGTCGATTTGACAATACACGCTGAACAGCCGAAGTTACAGCAGGTTAAAGGCCAGATGAAAAGGTGCATCGCCGGGCTTTTAGGCATCGATTTTACAGCCGTTAACGTCAAGGCAAAAACAAACGAAGGCCTCGGCGAAATAGGCGCCGGCGACGCTATCGCTGCAACCGCAGCCGCACTCTTGAAAAGAAAATACAAAAGAACCCTGTGATGCAAGGTGTTCCTTATGGCTTTGCAGCTTTATAACAGCTTAACGAGAAAAAAAGAGCAATTTAAACCGCTAAAAAAAGGCAAAGTCGGAATCTACGTCTGCGGCCCGACCGTCTATGGCCACGCACATTTAGGCCACGCAAAAAGCTACGTCAGCTTCGACGTGCTGGTCCGCTATCTTCGCTACCTCGATTACAGCGTAACCTACGTCCAGAATATAACCGATGTAGGCCATCTCACCGATGACGCCGACCAGGGCGAGGATAAAATCGCCGAGGCCGCAAAAAAAGAAAAAAAGCACCCGATGGCACTCGCCGAATACTACACACGCAGCTATTTTGAGGATATGGATAGATTAAACTGTGTCAGGCCCGACATAAGCCCACGGGCCACCGGCCATATAGTCGAGCAAATAGAGTTGGTAAAAACGCTCCTGAAAAAGGGCTACGCCTATGAAGCCAACGGCTCGGTGTATTTCGACGTCTCGAAATTCGCCGATTACGGAAAACTATCGGGCAGAAACATCGAAGATATGCTGGCCGGTGCACGCGTTGAGGTCTCGCCGGACAAAAAAAATCCCGCCGACTTCGCACTCTGGAAAAAGGCCCAGCCGAACCACATTATGCAATGGCCAAGTCCCTGGGGCCCCGGCTTCCCCGGCTGGCACCTCGAATGCTCCGTAATGGCGATGAAATACCTCGGAAACACAATCGACATCCACGGCGGCGGACTGGAAAACCAGTTCCCACACCACGACTGTGAAATCGCCCAGGCCGAAGCCGCCAATGACGTGCAATTCGCTCGATACTGGCTGCACAACAATATGGTTACCGTTGACAGCCAGAAAATGGGCAAGAGCTTAAATAACTTCATCACGCTCAAGCAGGCATTTTCCGGTACGCACGAAAGATTAACCAAAAGCTACGACCCCCTGGCGGTAAGACAGCTTATTTTGAACAGCCATTACAGAAGCCCCCTCGATTTCTCGGATGCCGCACTGTTCGCAGCTCAAAGTGGCTACAATAAAATAACGGCAACAGTTATAGCAGTCAGAAAAAAATGGAGCTCCGCCCCCGAAGGTGAGATTGATAAGAAGATAGCAGAGCAGTTAAAGCAGTTAAAAGAGAAATTCGAATCCGCAATGAACGATGACTTGAATACCTCTATCGCATTATCGGTTTTGTTCGAGCTGGTTCGCCTGGCAAACGCCCTGCTCGAAGAAACAACCGTAACCAAAGAGACCCTTAACGAAGTCGATGATTTGTTTAGGAATCTGGGAGGAGAGGTCTTGGGCATCGTAAAAGACGAATATACTCAAATCACTATGACAGAACACCAGAAATTCGCTGGCATAGTTGATTCTTTAATCAAGCAGCGTAACGAAGCCCGTAAAAGAAAAGATTTTAAAACAGCAGACGAAATCAGGCAAACACTGACCGACTCTGACATTACGATAATGGACGAGCCTGACGGAACTACTACATGGAGATGAAAATGACAATACTCGGCATAGACCCGGGCTTGCAGATTTGTGGATACGCCTGTCTTCAAACAGACGAAGACGGAGAAAAACTAATCGAAGCAGGCGTCTTCAAAACAGACAACACCTCGGCGTTGGAACTAAAGCTGAACCAAATTGCCGAAGATACAAAGTCCCTGCTTGAGAAATTCAGCCCGCAGATTGTAGCCGTGGAAGAGCTTTACTCCCACTACACACATCCGAAAACCGCTATATTGATGGCACACGCAAGAGGTGTTATCCTCCAGAAATGCGCAGAGGCGGCAATTGAGGTGGCAAGTTTCAGTGCCACGCGTATAAAAAAATCCGTTACCGGCAATGGCCGGGCCTCGAAAGAGCAGGTTCAAAGAACGATTCAAACATTTTTCTCTCTCGACGAACCGCCGCAGCCGCCCGACGTCGCCGATGCTATCGCCGTGGCACTTTGCTGTGCAAATTCGGTCACCCGGCTGGACAGTAAAATACTCAGCGGCTAAATTGAATATCGAATAACGAATCACGAACCACGAATCACGAATTATGATTGCCAGAATTGAAGGAAAACTTGTAAAGCTCGACAAAGACGCCTGCCTCATCCAGCTCGGCCCTGTCGGCTATGAGGTAATGCTGCCGGGCTATTGTATAAATGCACTCTCGGACAAAATCGATTCGGACATCGCACTTTGCACAATGGAATATTACGAAGGCACTCCCGCCGGCGGCAACTTTGTCCCGAGAATGGTCGGCTTCTTAACCGCCGCCGAAAGGGATTTCTTCACCAAATTCGTCAGCGTCAAAGGGATAGGCATAAAGAAGGGCCTGCGGGCTTTGAGCTTCCCCATAGCCACAATAGCCGCTGCGATAGAAAATGGCGACGACAAGATGCTGACATCGCTCGAAGGCGTGGGTAAGCGGATGGCCGCCCAGATTATCGCAGAATTACGAGGCAAGCTCAGCCAGTTTGCAATCGGGGCAGAACCCACAAGACCCGCGGAAATGAGATTTAAACCGTTTCAGGCCGAAGCACTCGAAATCCTTATCGCCTGGGGCGAAAAAAGAAACGAGGCAATGGAGCTTATCGAGCTGGCCTGCAAAAGACATCCCGATGCAAACTCCGCTGAACAGCTCGTGCCTTTAGTGTACCGCCTGAAACAAGGAGTAGAAGTCTGATAAGTTGAACATCGAACGTAGAACTTTGAACTTTGAATAAAAATGAAGAACGATGATCGAAAGTATGACCTTGAAGGAAGATTATTGAATTATACTATTAACATAATCAAGGTTGTTGAAGCATTGCCGAATACAAGGACGGGAAATCATATAGCAAATCAGCTTTTGCGTTCTGGTACCAGTCCTTACCCAAATCACGGAGAAGCTCAGGCAGCGGAGTCTAATAATGATTTCATTCATAAGATGAGGATTTGCCTGAAAGAACTGCGAGAAACATATAGATGGTTGAAAGTTGAAAGTTCAATGTTCAAAGTTAAGTTTAATTAACTATGTCAATAGGAAGAGTCATAAGCGGACGGCCACTGAACGAGCAGGACGAAACCTTTAACGTCTCTCTTCGCCCGAAGTACCTCGACGAATGTGTAGGCCAGCGCAACGTCAAGGAAAAGCTCTCTATCGCCATAACCGCCGCTAAACAAAGGGCGGAACCCCTCGAGCACATCCTGTTCTATGGCCCGCCCGGGCTGGGCAAAACAACACTGGCAAACGTCGTCGCAAACGAAATGCAGGCCAGAATCCGATGCTCATCAGGCCCCGCCCTGACAAAGCAAGGCGATGTGATGGGCCTTCTGAGCAACATAAATACCGGCGATGTCCTCTTTATCGACGAGATCCACCGCCTCAGCACCCCCGTAGAGGAATTCATCTACCCTGCGATGGAGGAATTCAGAGTCGATTTCACCGTCGATAGCGGCCTGCACGCAAAAACGATAAACTTCCCGCTCAAACGCTTCACCTTAATCGGCGCAACGACACGCGCAGGCCTGCTAAGCGCACCCCTTAGGGGCCGGTTCGGCATGCTCTATCATTTGGACTTCTATAGCACCGAAGAATTAACAGCCATTTTAGTCAGGTCCGCAGGATTATTGCAGTTACACTGTGAAGATGGAACGCTCGAACTGATTGCCAGCCGTGCCCGCGGCGCACCGCGAGTGGCAAATCGACTGTTAAAACGCGTGCGAGACTACGCGCAGGTAAAAGGCAAAGGGGTTCTGAGCACCGCCATAGTCGAAAGTGCACTGAAAATGGAGCAAATTGACACGCTGGGCCTCGATGAGCTGGATAGGGCCTTTCTCCGTGCGCTGGTTAATGTCTACGACGGCGGCCCCGCCGGCATAGACGCCATCGCCGCAACGTTAGGCGAAGAAAGGGACACGCTTGAAGACGTCGTCGAGCCGTATCTTCTGCAAATCGGCTTTCTACGCCGAACCAAACGAGGCCGGGAAATCACAAAATTCGCCTGCAAACATCTCGCCCTGAAATACCACAAAAAAGAAGCCACAACCGACCAGCAAGAACTCTTCAAAAAAGAAGAATCGTAGGCAACGTCATTGCGAGCGCAGCGCGGCAATCTAAAAATGTTTAGCCCCCAATCCCGTCTTTTGGGATTGGGGGTTTTCTTGCTGCCGGAGGGTTACCCGCGTGAGGAATGCTTTACGTTTAGCCGTCGCCGACACGGCGACGCAATACCCAACACACCACCCTCAACTCCACAATCGACAATCGTCAATCGTAAATAATAAATAGTAAATTGCCCCCCCCAGCCCGAACTCTTCAAACAACAATAACCGTTTGTCATTCCGAGCACAGCCGAGGAATCTATTATAATCTGTCATTCTGAACGAAGCCCTGCACCAGTAGCGGTGCAGGGCGAAGTGAAGAATCTCAATTACACAATCGTAAATAATAAATCGAAAATCGAAACACCCCGCCTATTTTTGCATATAAAAATGACTTAAACACAAAGTCAACTGATTTTGAGGGGGAAATCAGGATGTAATGCCATATCTATCTTTTACTAAAATGTCCAGCTTTCTTTTTTCATAAAACCTTCAAGGTCAATGCAAGGTATCTTAAAATGTTCGCAGACATTTGGAATCTTTGCCGCATTGTCTGTTTTTTTCTCTTGAGTTACCACACAGGCACCAGAAATTTTTGCTCTGGCAATAATAAATGGATCAGCAACTGGCTTTCCCTTGAGTCTTTCCTGTTTACGAATCATCGCCTGAAAATGCCGCACTTGGAAAATCTCACCTACAAGTTTAAATTCTTCAGTTGTCGACTCTAAGAATAATATGTTTTTCTTTTCTTTTGCCCAAATCGCCAGCGAATCTTCACTTGATCCAATTTCATTAAAAACTTCCCTGACCGAAACAAGCTTTCCTCTAGAGACCAAAGCATCAAACTTTTCCCACAGTGTAGGAAACCTTTCTGGGTAATAATGCCTGAATAGGTTGATAAGAGAATCGCTGTCAAAAACATATTTCATGCCGTCGCCCCCCTATGAAGTACATAGCCCTCGAATGTGCTCACATGTGCTTCTTTCATGCCAAGGTAATCGGCAAGCTGTGTTTTTGATATGGCACCTTGGTAATATTTCCCAAAAGCGGTTTCAATATAGTGCGACCCCAAGTATGCCCCTTTATTGTAATATGAGTTGCCGCCCGGACCAGAACTACCACGCGCCAATCTCTCCTCTTTCCACTCGTTCACTTTTGCCTCATAAAATGCGTTTGTGATGTGGTTAAGAACAAGGCACTTTCTTAAGATAACCTCACGACTAACGCTGTACTTTTTGGCAAGTCGTGTCAGGAGATTGTCGTCTATGGTTTGATTGCGTATTCGAGGTTTAATGTCTTCGGTAGGTACAAGAAATTCACCCGCGAATTTATTACAGAACACCTCTACACGCTTGTTTGGTCCTCTTATTCTCTGGACAAAATCATCATGCCTTAAATCGATACCGCCAGTTCTGAATAGCAGGTGTGCCAGTTCATGAAAGAGCGTAAATATCTGGCGTATTTTTGCTTGGCTGTTATTGATATAAATTACGGGAAACACATCATCATATAGACAGAACCCGGAACATTCCTCATCCTTGAAAGCATCCTTAAAGACAAAAACTCCGTGTTTTTCCAGCACCTCCCGCCAATATTTCAATGCCTTGTCATTAGTCGTTAGGGCATACTGCTCATTCAGCCCAACGCCTAAATATTCCCGAACCACTTTAGCTACATCGGAAATGGTATCTGATCTATGTATCGTAATGTCAGAACATACTTGTTTTTTCGCAGGGTTGACCCCATCAAGTAATTCTCTGAGATTCTCTTGCATTACTTTTGCCTGACGCACCAGATAGAGCAAT
>CAYONQ010000004.1:0-56118 GCA_964405375.1 uncultured Pirellulales bacterium | reverse complement strand
TGTTTGATAATTGCTACCATCAAAATCCCTCTAATCGGTCAGTTTGAGTACTTTACTTTATCAAGAAGTTCTTCATCGCTATCAAAGAACTCTGCTTCCTTGCCTTCCTCGAAAAGCTCTAAATGTTCCCCTGTTCTTTCTGCCAGCATAAACGTCCCGCACGATGGAATCTCGTAAGTCCGAGCCGTTGATTGGTCCGGCGCTAATTTTGATAATAGCCCCAATCCAATCTTGGCACAAGAAAGTGCTTTGGCATAGTCTATATGCCATATTCCGGGGCCTCTATGAACCCTTTTAAGCCATGGATGTAGCACACGGTAGCGGTTCCACTGCCCACCCCACACTGCTACATTCTCTACAGCTTTCGACACTGCCAGTATGCGGCGGCGATATAATGGGAATTAGGGCGCATAATGTGCCTTTTTTCCAAAAATGACAGGCAAAAAAAATGTACAGCATACAGTTTATGTAAGCCATAACCACTGTAGGCCATAGGTGCATCGGCGTAAATGCAACACCTCCAATGCCAATAATTCCAACGGCCAATAGGATATATCTTGGCCACATCGATTTACTTGGAGCTATATTTTCTTCAATGTCGTATATTTGTTGCTCTAATGAGTCATTTTGTGCCATAGCCGAGTTCCCTATCTGGAATCTGCGAGAAACTATGATTGGTTTATTATAGAAAAAATGAACTCAATTCGTTTTTCATAGGTGTGATCTTTCATGGCTCTTTGATACCCCGCTTCAGCAATAGCCCATCTATACCCAAGGTCTTGAAACTGCCCTCCACCACCCGACAAAAGCCTGATGGTATTGTCAATTAACGTAAACGCAATGCTCCTGTCTTCTGTAGCCCAGACTTGAACTTATTTACCCATCTTATTTCTATATTCAATTACTTCATCGAGCATCTGTTTTATCCTATCATAATTAGAATAACCGGATTTAATACAACGTTCCATACCTGCTTGGGCAACTTTCCTTCTGAGTTCATGGTTTGAAAGATAAAAACGCACTTTCTCGATAAGTTCCTCCACAGTAGAAAAAAATACCGCTTCCTTATCCTCTTCAAAGCAGGCTAAATGGTCTTCTGTTCTTTCAGTCAACATGAATGCGCCACACGCAGGAATTTCAAATGATTTTGACGTTTGAGTGTCCCGTGCCCACTTTGAAAGTAAGTGCACCATAATTTTCGCGCCACAAAGTGCTTTACGATAGTCTTGGTTCCAAACACAATGGTATTGAACCACTTTCTTGAGCGATTTAGGCAGGTGATAACGGTCCCACCCCATTCCCCAAATCTTCATATTTGTCACAGAAATAGCGAGAGTTGCCAACACCTTGATTGTGCTCGGCTCACAGTGGCCGATAAAACTAACATCTGACCCAAACTTTTCACGTTCTTGTTCAGTTAACTCAACCGGATAAATTGTCTCCGGCGCAAACCCTTTCCAAAACTTACCCACATTTTTAGAACCGAATCTTTGATATTCTTCAAAGTTAACCTCCCGTGCAGCAAATATATAGTCATACAAAGGAATAGATTTATTATAATGCCGGCTCCGTTTATGCAAAAAATCATCCGAGTAGGAATTTACAAGCAGACAACCAAACCGTTCCTTAATTTGCATCAGCGTTTTTTCAAAAATAGACCTGCCCATCTCAACCCAAACCAGTTCTGGTTTGAACTGCATCGCTCGACGCAGGAACATTTTGTTTAGCCACATGGTAACCGGGCCGTTATACAGCCTTGTTTCAAGTCCACGAATCAATCGACAGCTTGAATTGACAGGGTCTTTCTCGAAAACATACTCCACATTGTGACCTAATAATTTGAGGCCCTGGTAGCGAGACCCGCTATTTCCATTTGATGGACCATAATAGAGAATGCGCATTTTTTGCTTTCCTTTATCGATGCAGCAAATCAGAAGGCTTAAACCTTAAAGTTGCCCCGAAATATAAATATAAAATTTTAAGTGGCACCTCGTTCATTGTTTGACACCACTTGCTATGAATATTCGCGAAAAGATGTTGCTTCCAGGTCCGCTTGTCTCAATTATATTATAAGACATTATCATCAGCCGTATCAACTTCCACAGTATCCAACGTGGTAAAGAAAACAGCCCATAAGGAACTGGGCCTACCTCTCTCCCCTTAATTTCCGTAAACCCGCAAACCGTCATTACCCCGCTCAGCGAACTGATATTAAGAAAGACTTCGTGTGTGAAATCACCAAATCCACAAACAAGACCAAACGGGCTGTCTGCATTTGGGGTTTGGATAATCAGTACCCCTCCCAAACGTAATACCCGATGGCAGGCATCCAGAAAGTTTACAATCTCATCTTTGTAAAAATGTTCGATAAAATCAAGAGCAGCAATAAGGTCGAATTCTTCTTTATGCCCCTTCAGAAACTCCAGAGCATCTCCATGAATAACGTTGGGATGAATTTGGCGTGCAAGTTTGACCTGCTCAGGACTCACATCCACACCTGTTACTTTAGTATAGCCCCGTTTAGAAAAAAATCGCAACAGACGGTTCTCCGGAAAACCATATTGCAATAGGCACTGTTTGGCGAGCGTCCCTGTTTGATGGCCTGATGAGTAAAGTCTTAATATGAAGGGCATTATCAGTCTTTTCAGAATTGACTTCGCGCTATATTGTGATGTGTATAGAAAAGTTGTGTCAGAGCGCAAACCCACTGCCACGCCTTTTAATCTGGCATACACTGCTACAAGCAAATGATAAAACGGCAAATATCCCGAGATAATTATAAGGTCGTGGTTCCCATTCACGACCTCGAGTATGAACCGAACAGCACCAGAGAATCCTGTGTCCCTTGTCTCATAACGATAGCCGGCGGTGACGTGGGTATCCCAATCAGGACTTTGACCAATCTCCTTATCGAAAGGTGCTTTCCCGGAAGGCTTCGTGTAGTATACAGTAAGTTCAATATCAGGGTGCCTTGACAGACGCTTAAACAGCGGTCCATCAAACTGGGTCGCGTGTGTCTGTACTATACCGAGACTATATCTTTTCACTGATATCAACCGCCCTTTATTAGTTTTTTAACTGTTGGAAGTCCTTGCCATAATGACACACGATAATGATAAATACACCTCTGCTGGACCAGAAAAACTCGCTGTGTCAGGCGTCTAAACCACGTCATATTCAGCGCCTACAGCTGCTGCAATTTATCTTACTTTTGCTTAGAAGTTAGGAGCTTTCTCATCGAAGTCGCATCTCGGATATGGCACTGACAGCAAAGGCACGAAAGTTCGCATCAACAAGGGCCAGTACCATGCCATTTATCAACACAATAGCCACAGCACCAAATACCAATTCTAACCAAGTATTCGTACCGACAAGGTACGCTCCTGCAAGGCCAAGACACGTTCCAACAAGCAACGGTATCGTCATTGTTCTCTTCAGTTTCATTAGATCGACGTTAAGAAGTAAACTGATGCGCTTTTGCAGATAGACCAATAGGATTATCACACTTGATGCTATCATCGTTATTGGCACAGCAATAATGCCAATCACCTTCAGAAGTACTATAAGTAACCCCACTCGCAGGATACCTCGTGCAAACCACGCCAGAGCAGGGCCTTTAATTATATTCGCTGCAAAAAGCACCTGGCCACTTGCGTAAGCGTACGCATAGGTAATGATACCAAACCCCATCAACAGGTTGAATGTGCCGCCTGCAAAGAATTTATCTCCTACCCAAAGTCCTATAAATGTCTTATTAAGAAACAAAAGAGCTGCCACTTCAAATGCCACAAGCCATATAGTTACCTTCAATACTTTCGCACCAATTTCAACAGCCCTGCTTTTCTCGCCCTCGCCCCAAAGATGAGCCAGGCCCGGCATAAATGCCACTGATATTCGTTCGCTAAACTGCACAGCAACCTGCCAAAGCTTAGAACTGAATACCACCAGAGGAACCATCTCAACACCAAGAAAAATCGCCACCAAGAAGGCGTCGCAGGACTTTTCCATGACTCTGCCTGCCACCTTGAGAAAGGTGGCTCCTATTAACCCTTTGATTTTGAACAGATAATTAGCACTCCATCCTATGGAAACTCCAAGTTTTCTTCTTGCAAGATAAAGTGTATCAAGACTACTAAAAACAGACCATATTGTCCCCCTGACAATCCCACCCAGAGGAATAGAAAACAAACCATATCCCTTAAACAGCAGTATAACAGTCGATATAACACCACACGCCCAGCCGAATAGGTAGATTACGAGAAACCGCTCGCTTCTCTGCAGTGCCTGCTGAACAGAACCCGGAGAACCGGAAAACAGAACCAAAGCCAGACTTACTGAGGCCAGAAATATGCATGGTTTCAATTCTTTGAGGTGCTCCGCCTCGACATCGAAGCAATAAGGTACTATCCGAGATATTAACAAACCGATAAAAACCACCAGCAAAGACGAGCATGTCACAACAGCCCAGCCTGTGCCTATGCTCCGGCCTAACATAGTCCAGTTCTTTTCTCCATAAAATTTGGCCACCTGTTGGCGAAGTAGCTCATTTAATCCGGGGTTCAGCATCGCAAGCCAGCCAATCACATTTCCGCTTGCCAGCCAGGCCCCGAAAAGCTTAAGGTCGATAAACCTCAGATACAGCGGCGTCAGAACAATGCCGGTTATAGCTAACAGCAAAGAAGCATACTGAAAAATAAGATTAGCTATTGTTGCCCTTGTCCTGCTGACTGTCTCCATTCGCACAAATTCTTAAATAAGACCACACTTGCAAAAATTCCCAACTGGCTTTTAACCCGGCGGGACACTTATTCTATGGCCTACGCCCCCAGACACCATCACCGCAGTACGGGTTTTTCTGCGACCACAAGTAGCACCCGTGCATGGTCAAGAGGAAGAAATCCCTCAATCATAGTGTCAAACCAGTTTATTAGCATATTATATGGTGCCCACGCAAGCTTGCTTTTATTCAGCAAAGTACCCATCCGATGAGCAAAAGCTGCCATCATCGACCGATGCGCATAAGGAGCTATCCAGCTATACACAGCAAGGTACTGCAGTAAAGTCTTATTGAGGGCCCTGTATTTTACTACTGAAAATCCAGCTTCCTTAATCAAACTGAGATTTTCGCTTGGCATCTGCAGCCCACTGGTCGGCTATTATTGTTGTAATTCTCTCCGCTGCCTTGCTGTCCCAGAGCTTTGGAACACTGCTGCCATTACCTCCTCCACTGTCCCTTATTTCGCGATAATTCTTCAAAATATCCTCAGCGGTCGCGTGCACCAGCCGATTCGTCCCATCAGTAGTTGTAACCGGCCGCTCCAGAACATCTGACTTCTGCGTCCTTGCCTTGTTACGCAGTGTATTATTAGATAGACCCTATAAGGTATAAAGTGCTGCACAGTGAAGGACGAAGTCGCAAGACTCGGTCGGCCATAATACCACAAAATCTAAATATGCGCCTGCTGCCCGCATAACCGGTCCACACTCGACCTAAAATTTCAACCTCTTTCAAATCCATATCTTTTGCAATGTAGATAAGGTCATTAACATCGGGCTCACGCACATGCCCTCGAAATACCTGCCGCTCATACCAGTCTCTCATTGCACTCCACCTCCCGTATCCGAAAGGGACCATTAACCGCTTCTTTAAATCTACACAGTTAGGCACGCCGAGTATAAAAAGTCCGCCAGGTTTAATCGATGTTTTTAGCGAATGAAATAGTCTCTTCGGTGAGTGATGCCAGTGTTCCATAGTCTCAAAACATGTAATTACATCTATGGATTGCGGCTCCAATCCGATATGTTCTTCCATTACATCCTTGCAAACTACCTCTACACCGTACGACTTGTGAATTTCCAGTATCGAGAGGCCAACTTGCTGGTTAATTTCATCCTCGAAATCGTCGACAAGAACGGCTCTCATGCCCTGGGCAGCACAGCCTACCGAGAATAACCCTATTCCTCCTCCTATATCTGCTATTTTTATATCCTTGCCTTTCCGCTCCATAACCAGGCCGATATGATACGCTATCCTATCTAAGTCTCTTATTTGATCCTCAACTAAATCCTTAGGATACTTCAGAGCAATCGACCTTAACGTTTCTTTTATATTCATCTAATAGCTCTTATTTAGTGACCTGTCCCCCGCTTTATGTACCAGTTGTTAGAGAGTATTGCCTACATCCATACTTAATCACACACAAACTTCAGATGCTTGGTTCGCCATTTTTTATCATGAACACATGCTCTCGCAGTTGTCTGTTATGGCCTCGGCAATCCTCTCCGCTGCTTTTCCGTCCCAGAATTTGGGAACCCTGGCACTGTAACTATCCTCGTTATCTCTGATTTCCCGATAATTCTTCAAAATATCCTCAACAGCTGTGTGCACCAGCCGATTTGTCCCCGCAGTAATCGTAACGGGCCGTTCTGTATTCCCACGCAGCGTCATACACGGTATCCCAAGAATCGTCGTCTCTTCCTGTATGCCGCCCGAGTCAGTTATCATCAACGCTGCATTGCTCATCAGACACAGAAAGTCCAGATACCCCACCGGCTCGAGCAGCAGCAGGTTGTCTATTGCCTCAAGTCTTCTTTCAAGCTCGGTGCCTTTAATGTTACTCCTCGTGCGGGGATGCATCGGGAAAACCAGTTTCATATCCTTTTCAATCTCTTCGAATGCCGCTACGATATGCTCGAACTTATATGGGTCATCAACGTTGCTTGGCCGGTGCAGCGTAATCACAGCATACTCTTTTGCCGAAAGACCTAACCGCCTCAGTACATCTGATTTCTGTGCCCTCGCCTTATTCGCCAACAGGGTATCAATCATCACGTTGCCTACAAAATACACCTTTTCCGAATCGATACCCTCTTTCGCAAGATTGTCCAGTCCGGCCTGCTCCGTCACAAAAAGCAGGTCGCTTATCCGGTCGGTAAGAATGCGGTTAATCTCTTCCGGCATACTCCGGTCGAAGCTTCGCAGCCCTGCCTCCACGTGTATTAGCTTCGCGCCTGATTTCACTGCAACCAGTCCGCACGCAATTGTGCTGTTGACATCGCCGACGACAAGGACATAGTCCGGCTTAAAATCCAGGACGACCGGCTCAAAACGTTTGATTATCTCCGCTGTCTGGACAGCGTGACTTGCCGAGCCAACCTCCAGATTTATACCAGGTCTGGGTATTTGAAGGTCGTCGAAGAATAATTTGCTCATATTCTCGTCATAGTGCTGACCCGTGTGGACAAGAAGCGTCTCAAAATTGCCAGCTTTTTGAAAGGCGCACATCAGAGGGGCAATTTTCATAAAGTTGGGCCTAGCCCCACATACACAGATTACTCTAATCATATAACCGCTTGCTCAAACTGCTATAAAAGGAATGGCTGCATCTTTTGCCTTTATTCGCCACACGTATGGCGGATTTAGTTTTTGGCGTTTTCAATAATCACCTGCAGCATTTCGTCCAGCGTCGTTTTTGGCTCCCAGCCGACGGTCTTTTTGATTCGCTCCAAGCTCGGTTTCCGCCGCATCATATCCTCAATCGGTCTTCCGTATGCCTTTTCGTAGGAGATAAATTTCTTTTTGCTTTTGCTGTGCGTCATCTCGATAATTTTGTCGGCAAGCCCTTCGATGGTAATCTCTTCGTTCGAGCCGATGTTATATACCTTGCCTTGCGCCTCTTTGCAATCCATCAGTGCAATGACCGCATCGACAACGTCTTCAACGTAGCAGAAGCATCGTCTTTGCCCGCCCGTGCCGTATATCAAAATCGGCTCGTCCCTTAGCGCCCAGTGGACAAACCGGGGCACCACCATCCCGTATTGGCCGGTTTGCCTCGGCCCTATCGTATTAAAGAACCTGCCGATTACCACGCCTAATCCGTACTGCTGATAAAAGGCCAGCCCTAAAAATTCATCTATCGCCTTACTGCAGGCATACGACCACCGGGACAAGCTGGTGCTGCCGAGAACAATATCGTCGTCTTCGCGGAAGGGGACCGCCTCGCTTTTGCCATAGATCTCGCTGCTTGAGGCGATTAGGATTTTTTTGCCGAACTTGTTGGCAACATCCAGCACCGTTTCGGTGCCGCCGATATTGGTTTCTATCGTATGAACCGGCTTCTCAACAATCAGCTTGACGCCGACAGCGGCAGCCAAATGAAAAACGACATCGCACTGTGCCGAAAGCCGCTCCATTAGCCGGCTGTTGCGGATGTCGCCTTCAACAAAATTAAATTTTGGGTTGCTCTTGAGACCTTCGATGTTTTTCAGTGTGCCGGTGCTGAGGTTGTCGATAACCGCTACCTCGTGGCCGTCTTTTAGCAGCCGTTCTGCCAAATGCGAGCCGATGAAGCCCGCTCCGCCTGTAATAAGTGCCTTCATAAGTCAGAAATCAGAGGTCAGATAGACTGCGTTCCTGGACTCCGTCCCCGTCGGTGCCGTTAGGCGTCCTGTGGACTGTACCTAAGCACAAAGTAGTCCCTCATTGTGCTTGGCCACCTGTGGCGGATGCCATCTGATGGTAACTTCTTTTCAGCTATCGGGATATATGGATTTGACCATCGGTCTTTTTCCAACATAAGTATCGGCAAATAAAGAAGATAGCTTTAGTAAAGCTATCTTTTCGGTGGGTCTGCCGTCCGATTTTGCGATACCTGTGGCAGAGCTAAAAATTATACGCTATCAATGCCCGATAAGTTCACCCCGCACCTATCTTGAGAGATGATTGTCGGTCAATAATCATCCCTGCTTCTCAAGATGGGTGCGGGGTTCGTAGTACAACACTGTGGCCGGGGCCGAAAAAGTGGGTTTCTGGCCAAATTGGCTTTTGGAGCAGTTGCTGGATTTGCCGTTTTTTCGATGCTGAAAATACATTTTTTATCGGTCTTTTTCCCGCATTTATCTTGTAGAGATTCTCGGTCAAAAATCATCCCTGGTTCTCAAGATGGGTGTGATGTCCGTAATATGAGCAGCACGTCTTGTCAGTTTCCCAGACCGTAACGCAGTGCAGCATCGCATCGCCGATTTTGCCTGCCTGCCCCATCCCTCCGAGGAGCGGGGCCAGCTTATTCCACGCAAAAAGGGCGATATTTTCAACGGTTGGATTGGTCCTGCTGAATTCAGCCACATCAACGTTTAGGTTCTTATGGTCGAGGAGCGTTATCAGTTCATCATCAACTATTCTTTCAAATTCACCGATGCCGAACCCCGCACCAAAATCCGGCTTGTTAATGTTACTGTTGTTATCGACCTTAGAAATGCTTTGCTGCGCTTGATTTTGGTGCGGGGCTGCTGGTGTTTTTACTGTAACCTCAACAATGTAGTTATGTCCGTGGCCGGTGGGGTTTGCACATTTGCCGAATACTTCAAGGTTGCGCTGCCGGCTAAAATCATCGTTCCAGAGCTTGTGCGTCGCAGCAAATTCAAATTTCTCGCTAAAATAAACCATTTGGCAATCCTCACAGTCAACCGCCACTTTTCTGGAGGGGTTTAGATTCAAGCTTAGTTCACTTAACTTGGCCCGCCCAAACTTATCGGCCAGCGCCTGCCAGCTTAACTTTAGAAGTTCAGTTATTGTGGGAAATCCGATGTGTCTGCTCTGCCGAAAATCTTCCCTTATTCGCCCGGCAAAAATCGGCACAACGTATTTCTGAACGCACCGGTCAATATCAGATACATTAACAACGAATCCCGTGTCTGGTTTAACCTCACCGACCAATCCGATGGACAACTCGAGAAATATCGATAACCCTTCGCCAGCCGGGCTGGATGCAAACGGATTAAAGCCCGCATCGTCTCGTGGCAGAAAAGGGTTAACCGAGAACCGCACCTGCCTTGCCAGTTTATGCATAAGTCGAACCGCCCTTTTACCTGCTGCCGTTATGCATAAGACTCATAATCTCACTTCGGCTCCTCGGGTCTTTCTTGAATATCCCTCGAAGCGATGAGGTAACCATCACCGAGCCGGGCTTTTTTATACCGCGAATGGTCATACAACTGTGCGATGCCTCCAGCACCACCGCAGTACCCTTTGGTTTTAAGCTGTTCATTATAAAATCGGCTATCTGGTCGGTAAGTCGCTCCTGAACCTGCAGTCGGTGGGCGAAACAATCCACAATGCGGGCCAGCTTGCTGACGCCGAGCACCGAACCGCTCGGCAGATATGCTATATGGGCTGAGCCGATAAACGGCATCAGGTGGTGCTCGCAAATACTGTAAAAGGGTATGTCACGCAGCAGAACAACCTCGTCATATCTTTCCATAAAAACGCTGCGAAGATACCGATTCGGGTCTTCTTTCATTCCTGCCAGCAGCTCAGCGTACATATTTGCCACTCGTTCCGGTGTGCCCTTTAGTCCTTCCCGCTCGACGTCTTCACCGACAGCCAGAAGTATTTCCGTAACCGCTTTTTTAATTCTTTCGATATCTACGCCTGTTTTGTCCTTGTTATTCATTTTTTTGACCTTTTAAACGGCAAGCTTCCGCTCGTCAACAATCAATTTGTAGCCTTTTAATCCTGCTTGTTTATTAGCTTTTCTTTTTCGTTAGGTTCATAAGATAAGTGGTGAGCAGCCGTACACCGAACCCGCTCGAGCCTTCCACCGAGAATTTCGTGGCTTTCTCGAAGATGTCCATTCCTGCGATATCCAGATGCGCCCAGCTCTTATCGGCTACAAAGTGCCTTAAAAAGGCCGCAGCTGTGCACGCCCCGCCCCACTTGCTGCCGATATTTTTCAAATCCGCTATCTTGCTCTTTAATTCTTCGGCGTATTCGTCGCCGCTGGGCATAGGCCAGACTTTCTCGCCGCTGTTTTCTGCTGCTTTTTGCAGTTGTTTTATCAGCTTCTCATCGTTGCCCATCAGGCCGGCCATATACTTACCGAGTGCAATTTTACAGGCGCCGGTCAGTGTGGCTATGTCGATTATAATGTCGCAGTTCTGCTTAGCGGCGTAGGTAAGTGCGTCACAGAGTATCATTCTTCCTTCGGCGTCGGTATTTTGCACCTCAACGGTTTTGCCGCTGAAGGTCGTAATAATGTCGCCCGGTCGATAGCTTGTGCCGCTCGGCAGATTTTCTGCCGCCGGGATTATCCCGTAAACATTTACCGCCAGTTTCAATTCCGCCGCCGCTTTCATTGTCCCTAACACGGTGATGCCGCCGGACTTATCTAATTTCATCTGGTCCATATTGGCTGACGGCTTGATACTTATCCCTCCGGAATCGAAGGTTATCGCCTTGCCCACCAGCCCGACCGTCGGTAAGGCGGCTGCTGCTTTGCCGGCGGGTTTATACTTTAAAACGATAAATCTCGGCTTATTTTGTGAGCCGGACCCGACAGCAAGCACCCCGCCCATACCCTTTTCGGCCAGTTGCTTCTCGTCAAAAACGGTGCAGCTTAGCGTCTTTGAGCTGCGAGCCAGCTTCTTTGCGATATCCGCCAGTTTGTCGGGATTTATCACATTGCCCGGCCGATTTGCCAGTGTCCTGGCGTAGCTTTGGGCACTGCCAATAGCAATACCGCTCGAAAACCCCTTATTTAACTTTTTTGTTATTGCCGAATCGGAGTCAATCAGCTCGACGTCAAGCCGGCCCAGCCGACCGTCTTCGGTGCCGGTAACAAATTCATCGTATCGATAGCTGCCGAAATATGTCCCTTCCGCCATAACTTGTGCCATCGTTGGCAGGTCGAACCGCCCGCCGAATGCCTTGTGCAGCGCTATGCTTGCATTTCCTATCTTCATTGTTACCGCTTTATTTGCCGCATTGGCCGCCGCCCTGCGGACCGTATCGAGCGTTGCCTTTTTCTTTTCACCAAGACCGACCAGCAAGACCCTTTTGGCGCCTATGTTTTCGTTGCCATAGACAATCGCATTGGTTCCGTCCTTTCCGTTGAAGTCGCCTAATTTGAGCACCTGCTCGATTGCACCGTTGAGCTTGCCGTTGAGTTCACCGCTTAGCTTGTCTAATTTTTGGGTATCTGAAAAAAGCCCTATCACAAGCAGTTCCGTTTCGCATTTGCTGAAATCAACCTTCCGCATTTTCAGTTCGACACCAATAATCTCTTTCATATTCTCTTTTCCTTTTTCTTTTATCGTTTTACTTTTCCTTGGTCTTGGTTCTATGCCGCAAATAGCTTTCGATAACCCCGTCAAGTTGGCCGTTCAGCACCGCCTCCACGTTACCCGTCTGGAAGCCGGTTCGATGGTCCTTGACCATCTGGTAGGGCTGCATTACATAGCTTCGTATCTGGTTTCCCCAGGCGATTTCACCCTTGCTGCTGTACAGTTTTGCGAGTTCGGCATCGCGTTTTTGCTGTTCGAGCATATATAATCTGGCCTTTAGCATCTTCATTGCCGCGGCCCTGTTCTTGTGCTGGCTTCTTTCATTCTGGCACTGCACCACAACGCCGGTCGGGGCGTGTGTGATTCGCACCGCCGAGCTTATCTTATTTACGTTTTGGCCGCCCGGCCCGCTGGCACGGTAAAAATCAATCCGTATGTCATCTTCGTTTATCTCGATATCGGCATCGTCATCGAATTCAGGGACACAGTCCACCGCCGCAAAGCTTGTGTGCCGTCGCTTTTGAGAATCGAACGGGCTTATCCGTACGAGCCGATGCACCCCCGTCTCGCACGACAGCTTCCCATAGGCAAAAGGGCCGCTGACCCGCAGTGTTACCGACCGTATGCCCGCCTCTTCCCCCGGCACGATGTCGAGCTGCTGGAATTTATATTTTTCTCTCTCGAGATACCGGCAGTACATTCTAAGCAGCATATTTACCCAGTCGCAGCTCTCCGTGCCCCCGGCCCCTGCGTGGATACTGAAAAAGCAGTCTTTCATATCGTTGGGCCCTGACAACAGCCCCGTCAATTCGATTTGCTCGCACTTTTTTGCCAGCTCGTTCAAATCTTCTTCTAACTGTGCCAGCATATCTTTGTCCGACTCGTCCGCCGCCAACTCCAGAAGCTCGGTCAGCTCTTTAACCTCGCGCAAAGTTTCCTCCACCGGCCCAATTACCGATTTAAGAGTGCTTAATTGAGAGCATATCGGCTGAGCTGTCTCGGGGTTATCCCAGAAACCTGCCCTGGCCATTTTCTTTTCCAGCTTCGCCAGTTGGGATTTTTTGTTAGGCAGGTCAAAGCCAGTCCCGGATTTTCTCAATCCGGGCCATTAGCTCTGACAATGCTGATTTTAATTCCGCAGCTTCCATCTGTTTGGTCCCACAAGAAAGTTAAAATTCAAAGTGTAAAATGCAAAATTTAGGAAGTCATCCCGACTCTGTCGGGATTCCGCAATTTTGATTTTTAACTTTTTATTTTTGACCTTGCCCGTGTTTATACCACATTCTCCCCGGACATGCAACCGGCTTGTCGTCTGGGGTACGCCCGAGGATGTTTGGGTTGACTAAATCGTCTAAATTTGTTAAATAAACTCTGATTAGAGGTAAAATGTCCGCTTCTCTCCCCAATAGGGAGGGCTTCTAACAGGGCAAACTCAAAGTTGAGGAAATAATTTTTCCCGGGATGGCCAAATATGGCACAGATTACCAGAGACAGATTGCTGCATATTTTCCTGTTGGCCAGTTTGATAGCGATATTTGTGTGGTCGCTAATCGGGTCTTTTAGCTTGTTTAGCTGGTTTTTTGGGGTCTCGCCGGCTGTGATAGGGGTCTCAATCCTCGTATTAAGCTATAAGCGGTTCAGGTTCACCAATCTTACTTATCTGCTGATATGGGCCCACGCAGTTATCCTCATAGTCGGCGGGCATTATAGCTACTCCCGGATGCCGCTTTTTAACTGGATTAGAGATACCTTTGAATTCAGCCGGAATCACTATGACCGGCTCGGCCACTTTGCTCAGGGTTTTGTGCCGGCAATAATCGCCAGGGAGATATTGATTCGAAAATCACCGGTGAAGTCGGGCAAATGGCTGTTTTTTATAGTCCTCAGCTTTTGTCTGGCCATCAGTGCCTGCTGGGAGCTTTATGAATGGGCTACGGCAGTTGTTGCCGGTTTATCTATGGATATGGTCCTTAATCCGCAGGGTGATATTTGGGACACGCAATGGGATATGTTTTGGGCCTTGACGGGAGCGGTTATTTCGCTGGTTGCGTTGAGCCGATTACATAATAAATGTTTACAAAAGCAACTCCTGAAGGAAAATGCAAACTCAACTTAAATTCCGAACCTTAATCGAGCTTTTTAGTGAGTCTCTCGGAAGTGTCGAGCCCGCCGATAAGGAATGCCTGGAAATCGTCAGGGCCGAGCGCCAAGAGAAGCTTACCTTTGAACAGCTAAAGACAGGTGCACAGGATTTTGCGCTACGGCTTATACAGACCAGGGGCATCCGGCTAAAAGACAAAGTGGCGATATTGGGTAAGAACCGCACCGACTGGGACATCGCTCTATGGGGGACTATATTGACAGGTGCGGTGCCGGTATTGATTGACCCGGAAAGGCCGGTAGAAGGGGTAAAAGACCACCTTATCTCCACCGATAGCCGTCTGCTTGTTATGGCTGATGATTATCAGGATACCGAGTCTCGAAACGAGCTCAAGAAGTTTGCCGCCGAGCGTGGTTTAGGCCTGATTGAAATGACGGATGACCGGCGGAATGAGAACGCTGTTATGTGTGAAGAAACCGGCCTGGACGGTATCAAAGCAGAGCGGTTGCTAAATGAAGTCCACACCAAAATTGAGGCCGATGACACTGCGGTAATTTTGTGCACATCCGGCACCACCGGCGACCCGCGGGAAGTCGAACTGACTCATACCAATCTTATCGCCAATATTCAGGGTACCTTACAGGCGGTAAGGCTAACGGCGGAAGATAGACTCGGCCACGTTATCCCGCCCCATCACTCTTTCGGCCTTACTGTTACCAAGCTGCTGCCTCTCTGGGTCGGTGCAACCAGCATTTACACTAATAGATACCGCCAGATACCGCAGTTTATCGGCGATAAAAACATAACTATTTTCATTGGGATACCTGCTCTCTTTACGGTCCTGGCTAAGAAGATTGAGGAACACCTCGCCGGCCAAAAAGAGAAAAATCCGCTAATCCGGTTGCTTGACCGTTACCTTCCAAAACAGGTGGGCAAAAGAATCGCGGGAAAGTATGGCTGGGGCGGTCTTCGGTTCTTCATCTCGGGAGCGGCTGGACTGCCAAAGTGGGTGCTGGAGGTGTTCTGGAAAAGAGGGCTGCAGCTATACGAGGGCTACGGCACTACGGAAAATTCACCCGTTTACGGCTTTAACGCCAATTGCCGAAAGCTGGGTTCCGTTGGCAGGCCCATCCCCACACTGTTGGTAAAGATTGTCAATGAGGAAACCCAAACTCTGCAACCCGGCGAAAAGGGCGAGATTGTCCTCGGCGGTGCCTGTATTATGAAGGGCTACTATAAAAATCCAAAAGCCACCGAGGCGATTATTAAAACAGACAACAAGGGTGTCCGCTGGCTGCATACCGGCGACCTCGGCTACTTAGATGAGGATGGTCATCTTTTCATTACCGGCCGAAAGAAGTATTTGATTGTGTTGCCCGGCGGGAAAAACGTTAATCCGGAACTTGTTGAATCGGTGCTCTCTAATGCCCCGTATGTAAAAGATGTATTGGTGGTTGGCGGTTTGCGCAAAGATTCAGCCGGCGCAATACAGGAAACTGTCAGAGCGATTGTCCAGCCGGACTGGGACGTCATCCAGAGCCGTACCAATCTTTCCTATAGTGATTTGCTAAGACAGCCACAGCTGCTCAAGGCCCTCATCTGGCAAGGCGTCAATGAATGCCAGCAGAAGAGCCGACACTTGTCACATTTCGAGAGGGTGTCCTCGCACCATCTTGAAATAAAAATAGACGAGTTTCAGAAGACCTCGACAGGAAAGATTAAGCGAGAAGTTTATATCAGGATATAACGGCAGAAAGACTGCAGAAAGCGTCAGTATTTACAAGCCCCCCTGTAAGCTGCTGAGCAATTTTATAGTTTCAGTAACAAAAAAGTTGCAAAGGATAGCCGGGGCCTTATAATATCGGGCGGCAAAGAGAACAAGTATTATTTTTTTGGTTTGCGATATGTCGAACTGTGCATAACCAAGCAGCCGTTTGCGGAGAGGTACAAATGGGCGAAGAGAAGGATTTGGTCGCTGCCGTTCTCGAACGAGCACGGCAGTCGGATGGGAAAAGGTGGCTGACCTGTGCTGAGGCCTTTGAGCTGGCGAGAGAGTTTCAGGCGGAGATTATTGAAATCGGGCGTATCTGCAACCGGCAGGATATAAGAATCTGTAAATGCCAGCTTGGCTGCTTTAAGTGACGGCAATCAGGAGCAAGAAGATGAAAAAATTAACGGTTAGATTTAAGCTCTGGCTAAATGCAAAAGATGCCGAGGGCGTCTTCGGCGACGGCAAATGGCGGCTGCTAAGGGCCATCGATAAAGAGGGCTCGTTGAAGGCAGCCAGTGAAACGCTGCATATAAGCTATCGAAAGGCCTGGGGTGATTTGAAAAAGGCCGAGGATGCCCTAAGTATCGCCTTAGTCGAAAGGCAGCGAGGAGGCAGTATCGGCGGGCAAACGCGTCTGACAGAGCGGGGTAAAAAATGGGTCAGCGCTTACACAAAATTTCGCAGCGACATCGAAAAGGTAACGGAGAAGGCCTATCAGAAATATATCGAGCCACTTTTAAGATGAATCCCGCCCCTCTGCGACGGGCGGGATGAACAGAATGGGAAAAACTACATTTATAACTATTAAGATTGATGCCTTCACCCTTATTGAATTGTTGGTAGTTATTTCCATTATAGGGTTGTTGGTTAGTTTGCTGCTGCCGGTTCTTGGCCGGGCCAGGGCTGCCGCTGAGCTTACAAGCTGCCAAAGCCGGTTGCGGCAGTGGGGAATAGCTTTTGAGATTTATGCTGCTGAAAATGACGGTTACTATCCGCATATAGACGGTAGGGACAGGACTGAAGAAAATCCCGAAACAGAGGCGGATGTTGCTGATTACTACTACGGCTGGATTGACGTGCTGCCGCCTTTGATGGGCGAAAGGCCCTGGAGAGATTACCCTTATGGTCAAAAGCCGGGCAAAAAAACCATCTTTCAATGCCCATCGGCTCGGCTCGGGCCTCGTAGTTTCTATAAATACCCGCCTGAGTGGGCAGGTTATTTCTCTTATGCGATGAACAGTTGTCTGGAGTTGGATGAAAACTGCTGGCGGCCGTACGGTTATCCCCCAGGCACCGGCTGGCAGATGCCCAGTTTCCTGAAGGTAACGGTAATAAAAAAACCGAATCGTTTAATTCTCCTCTTTGACCAGTTGCTTGACCCGCAAAGAGGTTATGGTGGTGAAGGGTATAATGCCTCCGCGGGCCAGTACTGCGGCAGCTATCCGAAGGCCTTTGCCGCCCGGCACGCCAGGAAGAGAAAATCGCTGGGAGGGAATATCCTCTATTGCGATTATCACGTGGAATGGAAAGAATCGGTATGGAAACCAGAATGGCCGGATAACCTTGAGGTCCCGCCCTGGGGTGACCCGGATTGGTATCCGTAAATGATAATAATTTGACAAGCGTTTTTATGGAAGGAGAATGTGATGAAGAGAATTTTGTTTTTAATTGTAGTTTTGACAGCTTCGTTTGGATTTATTCAGATGATAAATGCCGATGCACTTTCAATATATGAAATTCAATATACCACTGACCCTAACGGTGCCAGCTCCTACGAGGGCAGCGTGGTGGATTGCAACGGCGGCATAGTCATACATATAAAGCCCGGCCCGCCGGCCAAACTGACCTTGTACGACCCCAATTACCCCGATGCCTGGGGCGGCATTATGGCAAAGGACCCTTATAGCGCAGATGTTTTTACCGATGTAAATGTCGGTGACTGGGTCTCTTTGACGAACGTGAAGGTCGAAGAAGTCGTGGGTACCACATTTCTGCAGTATATCGAAGATAACGACCCCTGTTATACCGTAGTAAGTCACAACAATCCTTTGCCAAAACCTATCACTGTGCGCGTCGGGCAGATAAAAGCACCTGTTGAAGGCACTTTGGAATGGGTGGTTGAGGACCACAGCGCAGAGAAATACGAGGCGATGCTCCTTAAGGTTGTTGATGTTAATGTTGACGGCCAAGGATACGGTAAGGCGGAGGATAATTATATCCTCCAGAGCAACCGCGACCCCAATAGCTGCTGGGCCGCCGACTATATGAATGAAGAGGTTGAGGAGGACGACTACCACCGATTTGTCGATGTTGGCAGCCGGTTCTGCGGTGTTACAGGTATCCTTGAACAGTACACAGGCACAAAATATAGTGTTCATTATGACTATTATCAGTTGCTTACAACAAATACAGAGGACTTTACCATTACGCAAGCGGCAGATTGTGACGGTGACTGTGACGTGGACCTCGCTGATTTTAGCGTATTTGCTTCGTACTGGCTGCAAGATGGATGTGTTGAGCCCGACTGGTGCGGCGGAGCAGACCTGACTGAAAACGGCGATGTGAATACGTATGATTTGGAAGAATTTGCACGGAATTGGCTGGAAGGAAAATTATAATCTTCGTAAAGATGTATATTATGAGAAAGCGCTTCAAAAATGCGAAAAACCGAGCAATCAAAAATTGTTAACAGATTTTTTATGTACCTGCTATCAAGGGAATTTTGCATATATGACTTGCAAATTGCTGAGGAAAACGGCTAAAATAGAAGCAGAATCATATAAGAATCTATTACTTTTTGCTAAAATTTGAGATTAAAGAAAGGGTTATCAAATGAAAAGACAGTATTTTCTGGGAGTGCTGTTTTTCAGCGCTCTGTGGGGTATTTCGGAATCGGCTCTTGGCGGAGTTTTATATAGCGCCGGTGTTCCATTCGCATCGGCCCCTTTAACTATTATCGGCTTTATTATACTAACGTTTGCCGGCGTGTATTTTGAGCAAAAGGGCACGATAACGCTAATCGCCGCTCTGGCGATGTTATATAAGTTTCTGAACACTCCCTTTTTTGCCTGTCACCTGCTGGGGATTCTGCTGACGGGTGTTTGCTACGAGTTGTTCTTTGGTGTGTTCAAAACAAAGAATAAGGCGCTTGGTGCCGCCGCAGCAGTGTACTTAAGCTACATTTCGTTTGCATTGATGATTACTTATGTGTTTCGGTACGAGTACTGGGTGCAGGCAGGACCTATGAAGATACTAAGTCACGTCGCGATTAGCGGCAGCATAGCGGCTCTTGGCTGTGCTGCTGTTGTGCCCTTAAGCTTTCGTTTAGGTAAACGGCTCAAGGCAAAATATGCTATGCCCTTTGAGTTGAGTTTGCAGTTAGTGCCGGGCAGTGTGTCTGTTCTTACCACCAGCCTTTGGATTTTTGGTATCACGGCATATTTGCTGAGCTTCTGAGAGAGAAAAACCGATTTTACCGTATAATGTTTTGTTAGTGCTTTGATGCAGTGCAGACTCATTTTATGGAGGGGGGCCAGGCATTCAGGCAAAACCACCGCTGCGGCTAAACTGGCAGAGCAGGCCCGGGATGAGGGCTTCCGCGTTGCCGGATTGTTGGCACCTTCTATCTATGTTAATGGCTGCCTGAGGGGCTTTGAAGCCCTTGATTTGCGAAGCGGCGCTCGAACAGTTTTGGCAAGCTGCGAGAAGAAGACGGGTGGAGGGCGATTTGTTTTCACGGAAGCCGGCTTTAAATTTGGCCGGAATGCCTTGAATGTTGAAGCGGTTAAATCTGCTGAACTTATCATCGTTGATGAGTTTGGCCCTTTGGAGCTTGCCGGTAACGGATGGCGCAGGAGCGTAGATTTGTTGTTGGCTTCTACTAATGGGCTTGTGGTGCTTGTCGTTAGAGACGAAGTAGCCGGGGAAGTTAAAAAGCTATATGCCGCTATTGGCAGCAAACAATTTATTGCCGGACCGCAATCCGTTACGAATGTCATAGAAATATTAAGGAAACGTCGCCGGCAAAAAGATGTATGAGGGTACTTTGAAACTTGGTGGTATGTTGATGATTGGCTCTGCGGCGGCAAACGTCGGCAAGACCGAGCTGGCCTGTGCCATTATTGGAAAATTCAGCAAAACCACCGACATCACAGCCGTAAAGGTTACCACGATAAAACAGCGAGACGGTCAATGTCCCCGCGGCGGTGAGGGCTGCGGGGTCTGCTCATCGCTGGAAGGAGATTTTGTCATCACAGAAGAAACCAACAGCAAATCGAATAAAGATACCGCAAGACTTCTGGCGGCTGGTGCGAAGCGGGTATTCTGGCTGCGCGTTATGAAAACACATCTGAAGGAGGCAATAACCACCCTGCTTGATATAATAGGGCCTGATGCAATTTCAATCTGTGAATCGAACTCGCTTCGGCAGGTAGCTGAGCCGGGATTGTTTCTCATAGTCAAAGGACACTCTGCAAAACGGTGGAAAGCGTCTGCTGGGGATGTAAAAAGGTATGTGGATAGAGTTGTTGTATCTGACAGCGGCGGTTTTGATTTCGATATTGACCGAATAAAAATCGTTGATGGAAGGTGGACGATAGTTGAAAAGGCGACGGCTGTAATTTTAGCGGGCGGCGGCAACCGTCGGATGGGCACCGACAAAGGTATGCTGTCGATTAAGAACAGACCGATGATAGAGCATATATACAGGCAGCTTCACAGCTCTTTTGAGCAGGTTCTTGTAAGTGCCGGCGAAGCGGAAAGATACGCTTTTCTCGGCTGTGATGTCGTCCGAGACAAAATGCCGGGACAGGGACCTCTGATGGGCATAGCTTCGGGCCTTGATGCCTCGGCAAACGAGCTTAATTTTGTGGTTGGCTGCGACATCCCGCATATAGACCTGACCTTTGTTAGAAAGATGTTCACCGAGGCCGTTGAAAGCCGGGCGGACATAGTCATTCCAACCAGTAGTCCGCAGGACGCCTTACGGCCAGAAGAAAAATGCGAGCCGCTCTTTGCGGTATATCGCAAGAGCGTGCTCGAAGCTGTAAATCAGGTGCTGTCGTCAGGTAAACGTAAAATAAGCGATGTATTCCCCCTCTGCAGAGTCAAATTTATTGAATTGCAGGCGGAACAGTTTACAAACCTCAATACGATGAGCGAATATGAAGAATTCAGAAAAAGATACGAAGCTCAAGTTTGACAATGCCGGTGAGCTAAAGTGCCTAAAGTGAGCTAAAGTGACTAAAGTGAGGGTATCGAAGCTGGTTTGTCGGTGTCGAAACTGGTATCGAGGCCTGAAGCTGGATGCTTGATGCTCGCCGAAAACGAGCTTCTATAACAAGTATCGATACGAGCGTCGACAACCTTAAACGAGAGTCGTAAACATTTTAGGCACTTTAGGTACTCCAAACTTTAGACACTTTAGGCACTTTTTTAGATTGTAATGGGTTCGGCCCGTCGGCTTGGTGCCGTATGGTGCTTAGCCGGGGACATTAGATAATTGACTGTTGATTATTGTGTTATGAAATGCCGGTAAAAGGTGCAAAACTAAATGGCACATAAAGGGCTGTGGGAACAACTTGACAAACTCGACCCTAAGCTAACGGCCCAACGCGCTAAGTGCCGCTACATAACTGAACAAGGCCAATATGTACTCAGATTGCTGAATAAAGAATATGTGGTTGACCCTGGCAAACGTCAAATTTTTTCAGTTGAGCCCAAGTTAGAGCAAAAGAAGGCAGGTTTTATCGAGCAGCTTTGCCTTCTTGCATACCTGATAAACGCCCGGGATTTGCCGCTGGCCGATAAACTTGTCAAGCCGCAGGCCCTTCCGAGCGGGCAGTTCTTCTTTCGGGGGCCGCACAGTCTTCCTACCGAAAAATTAGAAAAAGTGTTCGGCCGATGTCCTGAACGGCTGTGCCGGATTGCCGGGCGGTTTAATGCCGAAAAATGTGAGTTCGGCGACGCCTCAATCAGGTTATATTTGCTGCCTCGCGTCCCGTTAACGATAGTGATTTGGCGCAGCGACGATGAATTCGGCGCCCGAGCGTCCATTCTTTTCGACCAAACTGCGGCGGAGCAGATGCCGTTGGACGCCTTGTCGGCAGCCGTGAATCTTGCCGTTGATGCAATAACAGCAGCTTGTGAAGAAACAGATGTTCCACCGTAAGGCGTCCTCACAGAGTCCTTCGGACTGCGGACTGCCAGTAACCTCACATCTGCATTAAGCAAATGCAAATTAAGTTCTTGACAGCGAACTGAAAAACCGTAATATCAATGATTTTCGGCAGGTTTGCGGTGTTTGGTTTGGTTGTTCAGCGATGATGAGTTTCAGCTGCCGAGCTGCCGTGATGCCATATAACCTTTTTATCAATAACGGGTTAGGGGCTGCTTTTTTGAGTTCGGGCGCAAAAATAGCAATTGGTGGTAAGGGGGGAGTGGGCAAAACGACGGTCTGTGCGGTCTGGGCACGATTATTTGCCGACGAGGGGTTCGACGTTTTGGCCATTGATGCCGACCCGAACAGCAATCTTGCTCTGGCTTTTGGCATACCTTCTGACAAAAGTCCTCAACCGCTTATCGAGATGAAACAGCTAATAGCCGAACGCACCGGTACAAGCAAAGACCCTGCAGCATACTTTAGGTTAAACCCTAAGGTCAGTGATTTGCCGGAGGAATACTCACTTGAGGTTAATGGATTGAAGTTGCTGGTGTTAGGAGCCATTACGCAGGCCGGTGGCGGCTGTGCCTGTCCGGAGGGGGCATTTCTCAAGGCGCTGCTTACCCACACCATTTTGCAACGCCAGGAGCTGGTGCTGGTTGATTTGGCTGCCGGAGTTGAGTTTATGGGCAGAGCAAGTGTTCAGGGTGTTGACGCACTCGTAGTGGTTGTTGAGCCGGGGGCAAGGAGCATTGAAACAGCCAATAATGTGGCGAAAATGGCCAGCCAGCTTGGTATAAAACAGCTCGCAGTTATCGCAAATAAAATTACAAATGGTGACCAGACAGAACTGATAAAAACACAACTCAAAGATGTCCCTGTTTTGGCCAGCATACGATATTTCCCGGAAGTTCAGCAGGCGGACTTGCAGCAAACAGATGTTTTTAGGTCTTCTGAGCAGTTAGTTAATACATTAAAACAAGCAAAAGATGATTTAATGGATTTAATCGACATAAACGTCGAATCTTCGTAGTAGTATAGGAAGGTATCATTGAACCATACTATCCCGGGCAGCAGATATGGATAATAAAAATAAAACCATAGTGGTAAATATAAAAAAATGTCTGGCCTGCAAAAGCTGTGAAATAGCCTGTGCGATGGTACATTCCAAATCGGGTGTTCTTGAAGAGGCCGTGGCAGAATCGCCGAGGCCCCAGCGAATGGTTACGGTAGAGGCTGCAGGAGAGTTTGGAGTGCCAATTCAGTGCAGACACTGCGAGGATGCGCCGTGTATCACGGTTTGCCCAACCGGAGCGATTCAGCGCTTCGATGAACAGGCACCTGTTGTGGTGGATGCGGATTTATGTATCGGATGCAAGTTGTGTATGCTTATCTGTCCTTTTGGTATTCTTCAGATAGATAAGAAAGGCCGCGCTATTATCAAATGCGATATGTGTATGGAACGAATAGAAAAGGACCTCGACCCGGCCTGTGTCGAGGCCTGTCCTACCAAAGCTTTAAGCTTTGTTTTACTCGACCAGTCTGAAAAGGCGAAAAATAGTAACGCCTCAAGTCAGGTCAAGTCAGAGAAGAAAAAAAGTAAAGACAAGGAATAAAACAAGTGCGAAAAATAGCTATTATTGGTGGAAGTGCCGCAGGAATGATGGCCGCCATAGCAGCAGCCAAAGAAAATCCTGACGTTGATGTGACGGTTATAACTATGGACCGCCTGCCTTACCGCAGACCCGCAATACCTGCGCTGATTGCGGGGGCTATAAATAAACCGGAAGATGCAAAAGTTTTCTCTGCTGAAGCTTTGGCCGGTTACAATATTAAGATTGTTTGCCTTTCGGAAGCTACCGATATCGAAACGGCAAATAATGTCATTTCCTACATATCTGATGGGGGAAAACAAAAGGTATCCTACGACTCGGCTATTATCGCAACCGGCAGCTCTCCTCTGATACCGAAGATAACCGGTTCTGATAAAAAAGGCGTTTGCACCTTTACCACATTTGAGTCGGCAGCGGAGATTGTTGAAGTAGCTAAGGATACAAACTGTGCCGTTATTGTTGGAGCATCCTTTATTGCCCTGGAAATCGCCGAAGCTCTGATGCATAAAGGCCTGGATGTTTATTTCAACGTACGGTCCAGAATACTGAGAAAATTAATCGAGCCGGACCTTTCTGAATTTCTCATCGATAGGTTTGAAAAGCAGGGCTTGAAAATGCTTACCGGCCAGGCCATTTCACAAATAGGAGGCGAGCAAAGTGTCGAGTACGTTGTGCATAAAAACAAAAAGACAGCCACCAATCTTGTGGTGATGGGTACGGGAGTAAAACCGAATGTGGCTCTTGCGGAAAAATGCGGCATCGAGTTGGCTCAAAGCGGCGCTATCAAGGTAGATAATCGTATGAGGACATCGGTTTCGAATATCTATGCGGTTGGAGACTGTGCGGAAAGTCCCGATTTGGGTACGGGAATGTTCGTGTATTCACCGGTCGGTAGTATTGGGGCAATGGCCGGAAAAATCGCAGGCCGAAATGCAGCCGGAGCCGATGTGAAAACAAGGGGTTTTCTGCGTGCACAGGCCGACCAGATTTTAGGACTGCAGATATACAGTATCGGACACAGCACTACCACCGCAAAAGAGGTGGGCTTAGAAGCTAAAGTGCATGACCTGGATGTCGGTCAACTGGGCCGGTTCGAATATAAACAAAAGCCTTTTGAGAAAGCAAAACTTCTAACGGACGGCAAAGACAAAATTGTTGGTGCACAGCTTGTAGCCGAAAAATATGGTTCGCAGTTCGCCTGGCAGCTATACCAGGCCGTTTTGAACGGTGAGGATAGAAAAGCATTTTTGGAAAACTTTATCTCACCACGGGCAAAGATGGCTGAAACATTAATGAATATATGTGAACCTAACGTCGTCGTAAAAGGCATAGGAAAAGACAAATCACTGGTGTTGAAGAACACAAAGAGTCCGTAGGGCTAATTAGTAAAGTGAGGAATTGTTATGGATCCAAAGAAACGTAGCATTGATAGCGCAGCTCAGGAAATGCTAACACGTATGGCAGAAGCCGGGCTGAAAAACGCCTGGGATAGGCTTGAGGAACAGGAACCTCAATGTGGATTCGGCAGGCTTGGGATATGCTGCCGAAATTGCGCAATGGGGCCGTGCCGAATCGACCCGTTTGGGGAAGGACCGCAGGCCGGTATATGTGGCGCTACCGCTGATACGATTGCGGCAAGAAACCTCGTGCGGATGGTTGCCGGGGGTGCTGCCGCTCATTCGGACCACGGCCGTGACATCGCGCACACATTTAAGTTGGCGGTCGAGAGTGAGCAATGCGACTATAAGATTAAGGACGAGCGTAAATTAAAGGAAGTTGCGGCAAGATACGGTGTCGAGACAAAAGGCAGACAGACAAAGGAAATTGCCGGCGACCTGGTTGAGGTGGTAATGGCTGAGTTCGGCAAGCAGGAGGGAACACTTGTCAGTGCGGCCGCTTATCCCCCGCCGGCCAGGCAAAAGGTCTGGAAAGAATTGGGCGTAACTCCACGTTCGATTGACCGGGAAATTGTGGAGATTATGCACAGGACACACATAGGTGTGGGCTCGGACTACAAGAATCTGGTAAAGCAGGGTCTCCGAGCGTGCTTGGCCGATGGATGGGGCGGGTCGCTTATAGCAACGGAGCTTTCGGATATTTTGTTTGGCGGTCCTCAGCCGATTCGATTTGGCGCCAATCTCGGCGTCCTTGATGCCAAACAGGTCAATATAGTTGTACACGGGCACGAGCCGACCTTGTCAGACATAGTTGTGGCGGTATCGCAGGAACCTGAACTGATAAAAATGGCAAAAGATAAAGGGGCCGAAGGCATTAACATTGCTGGTATGTGCTGCACGGCTACTGAGATACTGATGCGTCACGGCATACCGGTCGCCGGCAATTTCCTGCAGCAGGAACTGGCGGTAATGACTGGCGTGGTGGAAGTTATGCTGGTTGATGTGCAGTGCATTATGCCTGCGCTGGGCTCGCTGTCCGGCTGCTTCCATACCAAATTGATTACTACCTCCCCCAAGTGCAAAATCGCCGGAGCAGAGCATATCGAGTTTCACGAAGACAGGGCAGTGGAAATCGCACGGCAAATCATCAAAATTGGTATTGAGAATTTTGCCAACAGGAAAGGCAAAGCTAAGATTCCGAAAGTAATGGAGCGCGGAATTGCCGGCTTTACCACAGAAAATATTTTTTACCATCTTGGCGGGAGATTTCGGGCGAGTTACCGGCCGCTAAATGATGCTATTATTTCAGGGCGCCTGCGGGGTGCAGCTGGAGTCGTCGGCTGCAATAATCCGAAGCAAGTGCACGATTATGGTCACATTACAATGATAAAAGAACTTATTAAGAATGATGTTTTAGTGGTGAGCACGGGTTGCAGCGCGATTGCAGCAGGCAAGGCCGGGCTGATGAGACCGGAGGCAGCGGCGAAATACTGCGGCAAGGGTCTAGCCGAGATATGTGAGACCGTGGGATTACCGCCAGTGCTTTACGTTGGCTCTTGCGTGGATAACAGCAGGATTTTGACAATTCTGGCGAACGTGGTTGCCGAAGGCGGGCTTGGCGATGACATCTCAGATTTACCCGTTGCCGGTGCCGCACCGGAGTGGATGAGCGAAAAGGCGGTTTCAATCGGAATGTATTTCGTTGCCTCAGGGGTCTATACCGTTATCGCCGAGCCGCTGCCCATCCTCGGTGCTCCGAATCTAACGCGTTATCTAACCGACGAAATCGAAAAGGATATAGGTGCCAAATGGGCCTTTGAACGAGACCCGATTAAAGCCGCTCGTATGATGATTGAGCATATTGAGAGCAAGCGGGATGCTCTGGGTATAAACGTAGAAAAGGAACGCAAGCTTTATGATATGCAAGAGCGACGGGCATTAGCTATGGAGTAAAAATCGTATTTGGTAAATCGTGAAGCGAAATACGAGATATGCTTCACGGGATACGAAAGGTAGGTTAATCTATGTCAAAAATCATTGCATCAGCAGCCATACGTGGCGCCCACAAGATAGCTAAGCAAGCCGGGGACTACTTAGCACGCGCTATCAACGAAAAAGGCAAAGACTGCAAAGTGGAGTTTCCCAATACCGGTTATTACATACCGATTATTTATTCGATAACCGGGCGGGCGGTGGGAAAATTATCCGATTTCGAAGAGGTGATGGCGGAAGAAGTCAGGCCTTTGCTGCCCCCTTTGGTTGACGACGACTTATGGATACCTTACCTCGGCCCGACCCTTGATGCTGGTATGGCGACGCTTTTTGCGGAGGAGATTGTCGAGGCATGCAAATATCTAATCGGCCCTAATCCCGTCGATGACATCTGGCTGGGGGCGGCAGACGATGTAATTTTGCGTGAGAGAGGTATCCAATTTGTTGATGGTTCGGCACCTGGGTTTGCAGCAATAGTCGGGTCTGCACCGGATGTGGAAACGGCGGTTAAGATTGCCAGGAAATGTCAGGAGCGAAGTCTGTATGTCTTTATGGCTGGTCATCATAACGGCACTACTTTCGCTGAGCAGCTTGTTGAAGGTGGCGTGCAACTGGGCTGGGATACCCGACTTGTTCCTTTCGGGCGTGAGATTACTGCGGCGATATATGCGGCCGGATTTGCAGCCAGGGTAGCGCTGAGCTATGGGGGTATTCCGGCAGGTGATTTCAAGCGAAATCTTCTTTACAACAAAGACAGGGTTTTTGCATTCGTTATACCTCTGGGTGAGGTTACGGACGAATGGTATGCCACTGCCGCCGGTGCAATTAATTTTGGATTTCCTGTTATTGCTGACTCAGACATCCCTGAGATTCTTCCTACCGGCATATGTACATACGAGCACGTCGTCTCTAACATCCCGCATAGCGAAATAGTGGAAAAGGCCATTGAAGTCCGCGGCCTGAAGATAAAAGTCGCAAAGATAGATATTCCGGTAGCACATAGTCCCGCATTTGAAGGTGAGCGGATTCGCAAGCAAGAGATGCACTGCGAGTTCGGTGGTCAGAAAACACCGGCCTTTGAATGGCTGCGAATGCTCGATATCGGCGAGGTTGAGGACGGCAAGGTAGAGGTTGTCGGCCAGGATGTCGATTCCCTCGAAGAGGGTGGCAAGCTGCCGCTTGGAATTGTAGTTGAGGTGGCCGGCAGGAAAATGCAGACCGATTTTGAACCTGTACTGGAGCGTCAGATACATACATTTATGAACGAGGCCCAGGGACTGTGGCATATGGGTCAACGCGACATAAGCTGGGTGCGAATCAGCAAGGACGCCTTCAAGGCGGGATTCCGGCTCGAACATATCGGCAAGCTCCTGCACGCTATGTATCACGAGCAGTATTCGAATATATTGGATAAGGTGCAGGTTAAGATATTCACGGATGAAAAGCAGGTTTTAAAACTATCGGAAATGGCACGCAAAATATGGGTGGTGCGCGATGAACGTCTTGCGGGTATGACCGATGAAGATGTGGATACATTTTATTCCTGCATCTTGTGTCAAAGTTTCGCTCCAAACCATGTTTGCGTAGTTTCGCCGGAGCGGCCTGGTTTGTGCGGTGCTTACACTTGGTTGGATTGCCGGGCGGCATACGAGATAATTCCAACCGGGCCGAATCAGCCCCTACAGAAGGGCAACTGCATCGAGCCGACCATCGGTCAATGGGACAAAATAAACGAATTTGTGCTGGCGGCCAGCGGCGGTAACGTTCAACGAATGAGCCAGTACAGTATGATAACAGACCCGATGACATCCTGCGGCTGCTTCGAGTGTATAGCCGCTGTGCTGCCTTCGACCGGCGGGATAATGATTGTCAACAGAGAATTTGCTGAGATGACCCCCTGTGGTATGAAGTTCTCGACTCTTGCCGGCACCGTCGGCGGCGGCAACCAGACGCCCGGATTCATCGGGCATTCGAAGCACTATATCAACTCGAGAAAATTTATCGCCGCTGAAGGTGGAATCCGCCGGATAGTGTGGATGCCTACGATGCTCAAAGAGGAAATCAAAGACGCCTTTGTAAAAAGAGCGGAAGAGTTTGGGCTCGGCGGCGAGGAGTTCCTTGCAAAAATCGCCGATGAAACCAATTGTTCCACTGAAGAACAGGTACTCGAATTTGTTAGCAAGGCTGGCCATCCCGTAACAACTATGGAGCCGATGTTCTAAAAGCGGCCAGTCCGTCCCGATAAGCGAATTGCGATGCACAGCATGGCTATTCGCCAGATACGGAGAAAGGAAGAATATTATGGCACTGACAGGGTTAGAGATATTCAAGCTGCTGCCCAAGACCAACTGCAAAAAGTGCGGTATGCCTACCTGCCTGGCGTTTGCTATGCAGCTTGCCCAGAAGCGGGCGAAGCTCGAAGACTGTCCCGATGTTTCGGAAGAGGCCAAAAAACTGCTTGCCGCTGCTGCGGCACCACCGATGCGGCTGGTTAAGTTCGGCATCGCCGACAATGAAGTGCAGGTCGGCCAGGAGACCGTGGTATTCAGGCACGAAGAGAAGTTTTACAATCCGACTGTTCTGGCCGTAACCGTCTCGGATAAACTGACCGGCGAGGACTTGAAAAAACGCATTGAGTCTGTAAATAAACTTACCTTTGAGCGTGTCGGCACCAAAATCGGAGTCAAGGCCGTAGTGGTTATTAACGACAGCGGCTCGGCTGACTCATTCGCACAGGCCGCTGAAGTAGTAAAAGATGCCAGCTCGTTAGCTCTAATCCTGATTTCAGATTCTCCGCAGGCAATCGCCGCAGCGGTCGGCAAAACCGGTGACCGGCTGCCCTTAATCGGCTCGGCAGGCCCCGACAATGTCGAGGCAATGGCAAAAATCGCCAAGGAAAACAAATGTTCGCTTGTGGCAAAAGCCGAATCAATCGAGGCCCTTTCCGAGCTTACCGAAAAAATAAAAGCCGAAGGAGTTGAGGACATCGTATTAAGTCTCGATGCCGCCGGTCTTCGGGACCAATTATATAATCTGTCAAGAATGCGGACGCTGTCGCTGAAAAAGGTCTTCAGGCCGCTGGGGTATCCGACTATGTCCTTCGTTACAGACGGTGACGGCGACCGGCAGGCGGCTTTGGCCATAGCACTTGTCTGCAAGTATTCCGGTATCGTTGTGGTCGATACCGTCGAGCCGTACGCACTTTTACCCGTGCTTACTGCGGTAATGAATATCTTCAGCGACCCGCAGAAACCGGTACAGGTGGAGCCGAAGGTCTATCCTATCGGCGAGCCCGATGAGAATTCGCCGCTGATGTTTACGACAAACTTTTCACTTACCTATTACACCGTGGAGTCGGACGTCGAGGCCAGCAGGGTGCCGAGCTATATCCTCGTGGTCGATACCGAAGGAACCAGTGTCCTGACCGCTTACTCAGGGGACAAGCTCAATGAGAAAACGGTAGCTGACGCTATGGCCAAGCACAACGTAGAGACGCTCGTTAAACATCGCAAGCTGATAATCCCCGGCTATGTGGCTGTGATGAGCGGCAAGCTCGAAGAGGCCACGAACTGGGATGTTTTAGTAGGACCGAGAGAATGTTCGATGCTGCCTAAATATCTGCACGAGGTCTGGAAATAATGAAAGAAGACAAAAAGAAAAAATGCACAGTTCGTTTTGAGCCGAGCGGGTTGAAAACAGAGGTCCCAAGGGGAACGGTTTTGCTGGAGGCGGCCCACAAGGCCGGCATTTACCTAAGCAGTATTTGCGGCGGAGACGGCTACTGCGGAAAATGTAAGGTAATAATTGATGAAGGGCAATTCCAAAGCAGACCCACAACCTTACTTACGCCCGATGAGATACGAGAGAATGTCGTTCTCGCCTGTCAGACCAGGATACTTTCGGATATAACCGTAACGGTTCCAAAATCGCATACACTGCAGACCTCTCAGATACTTATGGACACCGACGCCCGCAGGTTCAGCGAGCTTGCCGGCGAGGTGCGGGAGGGGGTTTTTGAGTTTGACCCTCTGGTTCAAAAACTTTGCGTTGAGATGTCACCGCCGACGGTTCAGGACCATACAGCCGACCACGAGCGGCTGTATGTGGCCATACGCCGGCAGGTTGACGCCCCCATAATGCAGACCGGCTTTCGAATCTTACAGAATCTTTCAAAAATACTTATTAAGGCCGATTACAAGGTAGCGGCAACAATAGGCCGGCGAGGTGGAACTACCGAGGTTATAGAGGTTGAGCAGGGCGGGCGGTGCAATACAAATTTTGCCGTGGCGGTTGACCTGGGAACAACCACCGTCGTGGCGCATCTAATCGATTTGACAAACGCCGCTACAATAGACACTGAAGCCACATACAACAGCCAGATAAATTTCGGCGAAGACTACATACGCAGAATCATCTACGCAGAAGAAAATGATGCGTTCGATGAGATGCAGAATCGTCTTGTAAATGATGTAAACAATCTGATTATGACACTGGCGGCAAGGCAGAAAGTTGACCTGCAGGACATCACCGCTGTTATTTGCGCCGGTAATACCGCAATGGTCCATTTCCTGCTGAATCTGGACCCGACTCGAATACGTAAGGAGCCCTACATCGCCTCCGTCGGCTTTGTCCCCCCGATTCGGGCAGCAGAGGCGGGCATCCAGATTAACAAGCGAGGTCTATTATACTGCTTGCCGAGCGTGGCCGCTTATGTGGGCAGTGACATAGTGGCGGGTGTGTTGACCACGAGAATTTATACGAAAAAAGGCATATCGCTTTTTGTTGATATTGGAACGAACGGCGAGGTGGCGCTTGGCAATCGGGACTGGCTGGTCTGCGCCTCGAGCTCGGCAGGCCCTGCATTTGAAGGCAGTGGCGTCAGGAACGGTATGAGGGCGGGAGCAGGGGCTGTTGAAAAACTGACCATTCTTGAGGACGGCTCTGTCGAGTTCAGCACAATCGGCGCTGCCCATCCTGTCGGCATCTGCGGCTCAGGACTTCTGGATACGCTTGCTGAGTTGTTTGTAAATGGCATTATAGACCGGACCGGCCGATTCAAAACCAATGGCCACAAGAGACTAACAGAGGGCGACGAGGGACTGCAGTTTCAGTTGGTCCCTGCGGATAACGACCACCACGAGATAGTAATCACTCAGGCGGACATCAACAATCTGATGCGTTCCAAGGCGGGGGTCTTTGCCGCCATTCGGGTGCTGATGGAATCGACCCAGACAAGGCCGGAAGACCTGGATGCGGTTTACTTGGCCGGCGGCTTCGGAAACTTCCTCAACGTTCGCCAGGCGGTTACTGTTGGTATGCTGCCTGATGTGCCGCCGGAGAAGATTCAATTCGTGGGAAACACGTCAATCGCAGGTGCAAAGACGGTTCTACTGAGTCGAAAGGCCCTTAAAGCAGCCGAGAAAATCGCCAAGAATATGACGTATTTTGATTTGATGAGCCATCCCGGATATATGGATGAATTCATCAGGGCGGGCTTCTTGCCCCATACGGATTTATTGCTATTTCCATCGGTAAGAGACATAAAGTGTAAAGTGTAAAGTGTGAAGTGTAAAAAGTGCCCAAAGTTACGGATTGTTTTTTTTACTTTAGCTCACTTTAGGCACTTTAGCTCACTTGTAATGAGACACGAACTATGGCAACAACCATTGCTATAAGCGGAAAAGGCGGGTCAGGGAAAACGACCCTGGCCGCTATGATTGTTAGAATTCTTCGTAATCAAACGAAGGGCACCATACTTGCCGTTGATGCCGACCCTAATTCTTCGCTGGGGCTTATAATGGGTGTTGAGCCGGCCGGTACCATTGCGGAGATTCGCGAAGGGAAGCCAAGCAGTGCTGGTATGGATCGGCTGCGCTCTTTCGAATACGGCATTCAGCAGGCAATTACCGAAACCGACGGATTTGACTTACTTACTATGGGCCACCCGGAGGGACCAGGCTGCTACTGTGCGGCGAACAATACACTCAGAATCTTCATGGACAAACTAAGCTCAACCTACAGGTACGTCGTCGTAGATAATGAGGCGGGAATGGAGCATCTTTCCCGCAGAACTACGAACAACATTGATTTATTGTGTATTGTGGCCGAGCAAACGGCTCTGGGCTCAGTTACGGTACAGAGGATTTACCAGCTTGCAAAACAGTTACCAATATCGGTAAAAGAAATCGGCATTATATGGAACAATACCAGGGTCGATGTCGTCGGAAGCGACACCGAAAAATTCGAAATTCGAAATTCGAAATTCGAAATCCCGTGCTTTGGATACATACCTTATGACAAGCCGGTACTGGATGCCTCAATGCAGGGCAAACCGATTTTCGACCTTGAGGCAAATAGCCCTGCTTTTTCAGCGCTACGGAAAATACTCGAAGATAAACTGAATCTAAACAATCTTGAGCTGACTAAAAACTCAGAGCTAAAAACTTAACCCGCCATACGTGTGGCGGGTAAAATTATTTCTGGAGGATTGTAAATGCCCGTTCCGCAAATTTCAGAAGGCTTTACCGGCACGGTAAATCGTGTAACGATTGGTGCGACGAAGGAGGCCGGCGGCACCCGAACCTCAACGGTAACCGTCGGTGGGGCACGTAACGTTGTCTATGGCGGCAGTCCGGAAGATGCCGGCGAAAAACCGATTATTGCTATCGATGTCCTCGACGCAAGACCCGAAGATTGGACCGATGTCCTTTCTGAACCCTATAAGGACGTGCTGGATAACCCCTCTGACTGGGCCAGGAAGTGTGTGGAAGAATTCGGGGCGGATTTAATCTGCCTGAAATTCGAAGGGATTCATCCCGACAAGAAGGATTTGGATGCCTCCCACGCCGTCAAGATTACTGAAGAGGTGCTAAAAGCGGTCGGCGTGCCGCTTGTGCTGTGGGGCTGCGGAAACGACGAGAAAGACAATCAGGTTATGCCGAAGGTAAGCGAGGCCGCCAAAGGTGAAAACTGCCTGATAGGAACCGTTAAAGAGGACAACTACAAGGCCCTGACCGCAATTGCGCTTGCCGATGGCCACAACCTTATCACCGAGGCGCCTCTGGATATTAACATCGCCAAGCAGGTCAACATCCTCGCCTTGGATATGGGCTTCCCGCTGGGGCGAGTGGTAACATTTCAGGCCACCGGCGCATTAGGATACGGCATAGAATACGCTTATTCGATTCAGGAACGCCAGCGCCTGGCGGCGCTGGGCGGTGATAAAATGATGGCAATGCCCGCTATCTGCGATGTCGGCTACGAGGCCTGGCGGGCGAAAGAGGCAAAGCTCGCAGACGCCCCCGGCTGGGGAGATGTTAAAGACCGAGGGCCGATGTGGGAAGCCGCCACCGCAATCTGCCTGCTGCAGGCAGGAGTAGATATTATTCGAATGCGACACCCAAGAGCGGTAGCTACCATCAGGAACTTCATAAACCAAATCTGGCAATAGATAAAGTTCAGAAGGAGGCAGTTATGATACTAATCGGAGAACGGATTAACGGGATGTTCACCGATGTCAAGCAGGCCATCGCTGAGAAAAATAAGCAGGTAATCCAGCAGTTGGCCGCCAGGCAAACCGAGGCGGGTGCCACGTATCTGGACGTCAACGTCGGCACCGCCGCCGCAGACCAGCAGGCCGCTATGCAATGGCTCATCGAGGCAATCCAGGAGACCTGCTCCACCCCCTTATCGCTGGATTCGCAAAAACCCGCCGTCATTGAGGCCGGGCTGAAGATTATTAACGCTGAGAACGGGCTTATTTTGAACTCGTCGCCGCTCAATAGGAAAACCGATGAAGAGATACTCGACAAGTACATAGAGATGGCTCAACAGGCAGGCCCAAAAGCAAGTATCATCGCCCTTACTATGGACAAAAACGGCGTGCCTCAGGATGTTGATACCCGTGTGGCCATAGCGGCGGAAATCACGCAGAAGGCGATGGAAAAGGGCTTTGACACTCAACGGCTGTTTATCGACCCTATTGTTCTGCCGGTCAAGGTCCCCAACGCACAGGTTCAGCCGGGAAGTATTCTCGCAGCAATGGACCAGATAAGATACCTTGCGGACCCACCGCCGCATATAACGGTAGGGCTGTCGAATCTCTCCCAGGGAGCGACCGAGAGAAGTCTGATAAATCGCACATTTCTTGCTATAGCTGTCTCGCACGGACTGGATTCGGCTATCGTCGATGTGCTCGATGAGAAACTGATGAATGTGCTTGCCACTGCAGAGATGCTGATGAACAAACAGATATATTCGGACAGCTTCTTAAAGGTTTACGCATCTGCAAATAAGGGCTGATTGTCAATTGACAAGCTCGACAATAAAAGCTAATATGTAGGTTTTCGATATTTGTGGCCGAATCGGTAAGACAAGCTGAAAGGGAGGAAAAACGACTATGAAACTTGACCCGACAAGAATGAAGGATTGGCAGGTTGCGGAAGCTGCCGAGCAGGAAATGAAACCTGTCAGTCGATTGGCTGACGAGATGGGGCTGAAAGCCGATGAGCTGCTGCCCGTCGGGCGCCAGCTCGGCAAGGTCGATTATATGAAAGTGCTCGACCGGCTGAAAGATACCCCCAGCGCAAAGTATATCGACGTTACCGCCATCACCCCCACCCCGCTTGGTGAGGGTAAGACAACCACAGCTATCGGCCTTATCGAGGGGCTGGGCAAGAAAGGAGAACGTGTGGTCGGTGCAATTCGTCAGCCAAGTGGTGGCCCTACATTTAACATCAAGGGCTCCGCCGCCGGTGGCGGACTTGCACAGTGCATCCCCCTAACCCCGTTTTCAATCCGGCTTACAGGTGATATAGACTCTATAACGAACGCCCACAACCTTGCTATGGTGGCCCTTACCTCACGTATGCAGCACGAAAGAAACTACGACGATGCCCGACTTGCAAAAAGCAATATCACAAAACGGCTCGACATCGACCCCGAAAAAGTGCAGATGAAGTGGGCCATAGACTTTTGTGCACAGGCACTGCGGAACATCACCATCGGAAAAGGCGGGAAAATGGACGGCTACGAAATGGAGTCGGGGTTTCAAATCACCGTCTCAAGCGAGATAATGGCTATTCTCGCAGTCGCAAAGGATTTGAAAGACCTCCGCCAACGTATGGCCAAAATAGTCGTCGCATACGACAAAAAAGGAAACGAGGTTACCACCGCTGATTTGGAGGTTGACGGTGCAATGACCGCCTGGATGGTCGAGGCACTTAACCCGAACCTGCTGCAGACCGTCGAGGGCCAGCCGGTGTTCGTCCACGCAGGGCCTTTTGCCAACATCGCTGTCGGTCAAAGCTCCATTATCGCCGATGAGGTCGGCACAAAACTCGGCGATTACCACGTAACTGAAAGCGGCTTCGGCGCCGATATCGGATTCGAAAAATTCTGGAACTTAAAGTGTCGTATGTCCGGCCTGGTTCCAAATGCTATCGTCATTGTTGCGACCATTCGCGCACTGAAAATGCACGGTGGCGGCCCTACCGTAAAGCCGGGAGTGCCGCTCGCCGAGGAATACGCCAAAGAGAACCTCGGACTGCTCGAGAAGGGTTGTGAAAACCTCATCGCCCATATCGAGACTGTCAAGAAAAGCGGCGTTCGGCCGGTAGTCTGCATCAACAGCTTCCATGCCGATACTAAAGCAGAGATCGAACTCGTGCGAAAAGTAGCTGAGCAAAACGGCGCTCTGGCTGCGGTCTCGGAGCACTGGCTGAAAGGCGGCGAAGGCGCCATCGAACTGGCCGAAGCGGTGATGGCCGCCTGCGATGAGAAAAACGATTTCAAGTTTCTCTACGAGCTGAATACGCCTTTGAGGAAACGAATCGAGCTAATTGCAAAAGAGGTTTACGGTGCCAGCGGTGTAACCTACACCGATGAGGCCCTGGAAAAAGCGAAGGCCTTCGAGGCCGACCCGCAGGCCGGCGAACTGGGAACCTGTATGGTCAAGACCCACCTTAGTTTGTCGCACGACCCTGACATCAAGGGCCGCCCCGCCGGCTGGGAGCTTCCAATCAACGATATTATGGTCTATAAGGGTGCCGGCTTTATCGTGCCGGTCGCCGGCGCAATCAAACTAATGCCCGGCACCGCTTCGAACCCTGCCTTTCGCCGTATCGATGTGGACGTAAACACCGGAAAGGTGCAGGGGCTATTCTGAAATTGGAAACTCTTACTGAGATACCGGATGCAAGATAAGAAATCCGTTTGCGTTATAGGGGCTGGTATCGCAGGGGCGACCGTTGCCGACCGGCTAAACAGGGCCGGCTGCCGGGTGCATCTTATCGAAAGACAGGCCGTAATCGGCGGCCATGTCACCGAGATGGGCTGTAAAGCAACAGACGTTTGCCTGCGGTGCAATGTCTGCGTGGCAAACGAGCTTTTGCGGGCCGTCGCTGTCTCACCCGATATCCAAATCCATACACGCACAGAGCTGATAAATCTTCAAGCCGGCACAAACGGCTCACGTTATACCGCCGAATTAAGGCATCAGCCGACATTTATAGACCGCAATAAGTGCATCGGCTGCCGGGCCTGTGTAGATACCTGTCCGCAAAAGTGTGTCACTATCCCGAAGCTCGCAATCTCGCCCGCTGTGCCGGTGGTTGATTACTCACTGTGCCTGCGGGCCGGCGGTAAAGACTGCTCGGCCTGCGAGCAGGCCTGCCCCGTTGATGCAATCGATATGCAGGACAAGACCACTGAGAGCAAGATAGACATTGACAGTGTGGTCATAGCGACCGGCTACGAACCTTATGACCCTGCGGTAAACGCCTCGTATGGATACGGAACCTCGGCAAATATCATCACGGGCATCGAGGCCGAACGCCGGCTCGCCGCCGACGCAAAAATTACCCGGCCTTCGGACGGCAAACCCCCAAAACGCATCGCTTTTATTCAGTGCGTCGGCTCAAGAAGCGAAGAGGTCCATCGCCGGCCTGAGGATACGGATTACTGCTCGGCCGTGTGCTGTGCTTATGCCCTGAGAATTGCACAATTGCTGAAGCATCAAAGTGAAGATGCAGACATTACAATCTTTTATATGGACATTCAGAACTTCGGCAAAGGATTCGACCGGTTCTACAACAAATGTAAGGATAGTATGGCTTTCATCCGTTCTCGGCCATACGAGGTTAAACCGGGCCCGAATGACACAGTCCGTGTCAAGTTCGTCCCGCAGTCCCTCCCCGAGGAAGCGGCCAGCCAAGTTTGCGAGCAGGAATTCGACCTGCTGATTCTATCGGTCGGAATTCGGCCCGCACCGGATGCAGCAGATCTGGCAGAGAAACTGCTGGTACCGGTCGATGAGCAGGGATTCTTCGGATTTAAGAATGCCTGTCCCCTGCCCGACTTGCAGCGTAAGGGTGTTTTTGTGGCCGGCGCCTGTGAAGGGCCAAAGGACATAGAGGCCGCCATCGCCCAGGCCGAAGCGGTCAGTGCCGCCGTGTTAAGTGAGGTCTGATAGGTGATTAAAGAAGCCAAACAGGCAAATAAGGATATAGCTGTTGTGCTGTGTGATTGCGGCGGGACGTTACGCAGCCGGCTCGACTTTGACCGGCTCCAGAAGCATATAAGCGGGATGAGCGAAGTGGCGGCAGTCCACTGCTGCTCGAATCTCTGCCGGCAGAAACAATGCTTTAAGGCAATAGAATCCATTTCGAAAAAGCATCCGAAGCGGTTGGTAATAGGCGCCTGTGACCGCGAAGTCTTCGACGAAAATCTCCGCAAGGCGATGGCATCTGTCTCTCTAAATGAGGGGCTTTTGTGGTGTGTAAACATTCGCGAACACTGTGGCTGGGTCACGTCTGAACCGGATGCCGCTACGGATAAGGCGATAGAGATTCTCTCCGCCGCTGTTCGGCGGGTGGGTCTGGCCTCAGCCGTCAAATCAAAAAAGACCGCCGTCAATCAAGCTGTGCTGGTCATCGGCGGAGGTGTTTCGGCAATGCAGACCGCCGTCGGGCTTTCGCAATTGGGCCATCGGGTAACATTGGCGACAAAGGCAAATTCGCTGGGGGGCCAATCGGCAAAGACGCCACAGCTTTACGCCTATGTAGCCGACGCGCCTGACGACGCCGAGGCACTTGTTCAAAGTCGGATAGACCGGCTTATTAGCCTGGTAAATAACGACAGACGTATCGACATTCAGACCGCCGCATCTTTGAAATCCATACGGGGCAGCTTCGGCAGTTTCACCGCAACGGTTGATTCCAGGGCCGGCAAACAGACCGTCGCCGCAGGGGCGATTGTTCTTGCCACAGACGAAGCATCCTCTCCACTGTCGGCGGAATTGGCGAAGCTAATACACGGTAACCAGGACATTCCGAAGCGCATCGCCATAGTGATGGATTTCTCCGGTGAGCAGGGCAGGGCCGTCTCCGCCCAGGTGCTGTCCGCAGCAGAATTGCTGGCAAGACGCTTCGCAGTCAGGGTGAAAGTGTATTGCCATCATATCAGGGTCGCCTCGACAGGCCTGGAGCATCTGTATAGACGCACCAGAGAGGCGGGGGTAGTGATTGTAAAATATGAGACACCGCCGGTAATCTCTGAGCAGGGAGTTAAAAAGGTAGTGCGCTGCGAGGAGCTGACAATAGGAAAGGAAATATCCGAGGAGTTTGAACTTGTCATTGCTGCTGATACCCCCGTTGCAGACGGTAATAGCGAGCTTCTAAACCTGATTGAGTTTCTGCGTGCCGGTCCGGACGGGGCGTTGCAATACGATAATGTATGGCTTCTGCCGACAAAGACAAATCTGGAAGGCATCTTCGTTGCGGGCTGGCCACGCGGCAACAGCTCGCTTAGGGACGCCCAGGCCGACGGCTTGGCAGCGGCAAACCGGATTCACGAACTGCTTAAAGATAAGCAAATCGAGGTCCTCGACGATGCACCGGTGGTTGATGAGGACAAATGCGTCCTGTGCCTGACCTGTATGCGCGTCTGCCCGCACGGTGCAATCAGTATCGACCTTGATAATAAGGTCGCCTCGGTCTCAGCGGTAACCTGCCGGCGGTGCGGAATATGTGCAGCCCTGTGCCCGGCGGCGGCAATCCAGTTGCCGAGATATACCGATGAGCAAATCACAGCAGAGATACACGATACGCAGTACCACGTAGGCGGTACGATAATTGTCTTTGCCTGCGAAAACTCGGCTTACCCGGCAGCAACAGCGGCGGCAATTAACCGCACCGAATACCCGGCAAACGTTCGGCTGATTCGCGTGCCGTGTGCCGGCAAAGTTGATTCGCGACAGGTCTTGCAGGTATTGCAGGCCGGCGCAGAGAAGGTCCTGATTCTCGGCTGTCACCGGGAGAACTGTCAATATCTGACCGGCTCGGACGGGGCGGCAAAAAGGTTCGAGCACCTTAACAGCGAGCTGGCAAAGGCAGGCGTTGATAAAAAACAAGTAATATTTGGACAATTGGCCTCGGTTGAGCCGACCAAATTTCTACAATTTGTAAAGGACGGTAACAAATGACAGCACAAATTATAGATGGCAAACAGGTCGCCGCAGATATGCGGGCGGAACTGAAGGACGAAACAGCAAAACTCAAAGAAAAAGGCATCGTGCCGGGGCTGGGGGTTATATTGGTCGGTGAAGACCCTGCCTCGAAGTCCTATGTTACCGCCAAAGAGCGCGCCTGCGAAGAGATAGGGATTTATTCCGATGACAACCGCCTGCCCGCAGAGACGTCGCAGCAGGATTTGATAACGCTGGTAAAAAGGATGAATGCCGACCCCAAAATCCACGGCATTTTAGTCCAGCTGCCGCTGCCAAAAGGGCTCAATGAGGCCGAGGTTCTTCTGACAATTGACCCGGCTAAGGACGTCGACGGTTTTCATCCGATGAATGTGGGCAAAATGATGGTAGGCGAAAAGGCGTTTCTACCGTGTACACCGCACGGGATTATTCAATTGCTGCTTCGCAGCAGTGTAAAAATCGAGGGGGCCGACGTCGTAATCGTCGGCCGCAGTAACATCGTGGGAAAACCCCTTGCGAATATGCTCATCCAGAAAAACCCCAAGGGCAACGCCACCGTAACCGTCTGTCATACGCGCACCAGAGACCTGGCCCACCACACAAGGCAGGCCGATATTGTCATCGCTGCAGCAGGCAGACCGAATACCGTTACGGCGGATATGATAAAAGATGGTGCCGTGGTGATTGACGTCGGCGTCAACCGCGTCGAGGACGCAACGAAGAAAAGGGGCTATCGCCTCGTAGGTGACGTGGATTTTGAGAACGTAAAGGAAAAGGCAAGTTTGATAACGCCCGTGCCGGGCGGCGTCGGGCCGATGACGATAACTATGCTGCTTTACAACACTGTCGAATCCGCAAAAAGGGCGCATGAATTGACGGGCGAAGATTAGAAAATTAGCTTTAGAACTCAATAATTAATATCAAGTAGTAAATAATGGAGCGGAAAACGAGATGATAGTTGCAGAGCAAAAGCCGATTGAGGAAATCAAGGGTTTTCTCACCGGCCACAAGCGCATCCTGCTGTTGGGCTGCGGCACCTGTGTTACCGTCTGTCTGGCAGGCGGCGAAAGGCAGGTCGCTACACTTGCGCCCATTTTAAGGATGTCCGCCAACGTAGAGGTGATAGAAAACACCATTGAAAGGCAGTGTGATGCGGAGTTCTTTGACGCCATAAAGGAACAGGCCGCCTCTTGTGATGCGATTCTGTCGATGGCCTGCGGAGTCGGTGTGCAGATGGCGGCCAGCATCTTCCCTGACAAGCCCGTTTACCCCGCACTTAATACGATGTTCTGCGGCACCAACGATGGTGCCGGCCAGTGGTCGGAAAACTGCCTGGCCTGCGGCGACTGTAAGCTCGGTGTCTTCGGCGGCATCTGCCCCGTAACAAAATGTTCTAAATCGCTGTTGAACGGGCCCTGCGGCGGCTCAATCGACGGAAAGTGTGAAGTTGACCCCGAAAATATCGACTGCGGCTGGCAGTTGATTTACGACCGCCTGAAAGCACTTGGAAAACTTGACGTCCTGACTGAAAATCAGAAGCCGAGAGACTTCAGCAAGACCCACGACGGCGGCCCGAGAAGACTTTCGAGAGAAGATATAGCGCAAATTTAATGGTTGAATATAGATACAAATCCGACAGCAACCTCGAGCAGGTGCTCTCTCGCGGCCAATTCGCCGTAACAGCCGAGCTCGGCCCGCCAAAAAGCGCAGACCTTGACCTTATCAAAAGCAAAGTAGAGCTGCTCAAGGATTGGGTGGATGCGGTAAACATAACGGACAATCAAACCGCAATCGTTCGCGTATCGAGTCTCGCCGTCGGTAAGCTCATTCTCGATATGGGCCTTGAGCCAGTCGTGCAGATGACCTGCCGGGACAGAAATCGACTGGCGATGCAGTCGGACATCCTTGGCGCATATCTTCTGGGTATTCGCAATGTCCTGTGTCTGACCGGCGACCATCAGAGTTTCGGAGACCACCCAACAGCCAAACACGTCTTCGACCTTGATTCGGTTCAGTTAATTGAAATGGTCAAAAATATGCGAGATAAGGGCGTCTTTGCAAGTGGCGGGGAGATTAAAAACTCGAAAAAGGCGGAAATCAAACCGCCGAGAGTATTTATCGGCGCCGCCGCCAATCCCTTCGCCGACCCATTTGAGTTCAGGGTTATTCGTCTGGCAAAGAAGGTCAATGCCGGCATTGACTTCATTCAGACCCAGTGTGTCTATGATATGGAGCGATTCGAAAGATGGATGCAGCAGGTTCGAGACAAGGGCCTGCACGAAAAATGCAAAATCCTCGCTGGCGTAACACCTTTGAAATCCATAGGGATGGCAAAATATATGCGAGACCACGTCGCTGGTGTCGTCCTGCCGGACTATTACCTGCGGCGAATAACAGAGGCGCAGGACCCAAAAACCGAAGGTGTCAATATCTGTGTCGAGCAAATCCGCCGGCTGAAGCAAATTGAAGGTGTCGCCGGCGTTCACATAATGGCAATCGAGTGGGAGCAAAAGGTCCCCGAAATTGTGCAGAAAGCGGAACTGCGTAATCGATAATTAAGAATCGTAAATTAAAGCTGGAAACCGAAAATGGAAGTGATAGAAGCCAAAAATCTCGACCCTCAGTTCAAATACGACGTTGCCGCCCATCCAGGCGGAGAGAATATCAAGCTCTGCTTCGCCTGCGGCACCTGCACGGCCGCCTGTCCCGTATCGGCCGTTGACCCCGAGTTCAACCCCCGCAAAATCATCAGGGAGGTCCTGTTAGGGATGCGCAAAGAGGTGCTCTCTTCGCCGATAATCTGGCGATGTGTCCAGTGCTACGCCTGTACCGCCAAGTGCCCCCAGAATGTAAAGTTCAGAGACGTGATGAAAGCGCTACGCGAAATGGCGGTGGAAGAAGGATACGTTGACGCCGACTTGTTACAGGAGGTTGAGCAGCTCGATGAATTCTCACAGAAATTGCGGCGAGACCTCGTAAACGTCCTGGTAACCAACCGGGACAGATTCAAAGAGTTAAAAAAGAAGATAGAAGAAACTACCACAACGTAATACTACCACAACGTAATGTTAGGTTGATAATGATAGCACTAACTAAAGATAGGCGGGAAAAAGTTGGGGCCGTGCTGGTAATCGGCGGAGGCATCGCCGGCATCCAGGCGGCACTGGATTTGGCCGAATCCGGACAGAAGGTTTATCTGCTCGAAAGCTCCCCTGCCATCGGCGGCAATATGGCCCGGCTGGACAAAACCTTCCCCACCAACGACTGCTCGATGTGTATCCTTTCACCCAAAATTGTCGAGTGTGGCCGGCACTTAAATATAGAAACTATTACCTGGGCAGACCTCGAGGAGGTCACCGGTTCCGCCGGACACTTCACCGCAAGGATTCGAAAACGTCCCAGGTTTGTTGACCCCGACAAGTGCACCGGCTGCGGAGAGTGTGTCGAGGTATGCCCTGTAACCGTCCTGGATGAGTTTGATGCTGGGCTTCGTGAAAGAAAGGCAATCTTTCGGCCCTACCCGCAGGCCTATCCCAACACCTTTGTTATCGACAAAGGCCGAATCGCTCCCTGCCGGAATGCCTGTCCCGCCGGCGTAAATGTCCAGGGCTTCATCGCACTTTTGGCACAGGGCAAATTCGATGAGGCCTTAGAATTGTACCGCTCTCGTAATCCCTTCCCCGCTACCTGTGGCCGAATCTGCACCCACCCCTGTCAGGAGGTATGCAACAGAGGCAGATTGGATGAGGCCCTGGCAATCCGTGACCTCCATCGCTTTCTGGCCGATAGGGAAATTGACGCCGTCCGGCAGGGAAAAATCCCTGAAGTGACAGACCAGTTAATTGCAAGACGAAAAGCCGAGTTCCCCCAACAGCGTGGCGACGGCCGGCAGGTTGCTATCGTCGGCTCGGGGCCGGCAGGGCTGACCTGTGCCTGGGACCTAACCAATATGGGCTATAAGCCGGTCGTCTTCGAACAGCTCAATGTAGCCGGCGGGATGCTCAGGGTCGGCGTGCCTCGATACCGATTGCCCGTTGATGTTCTTGATTATGAGGTTGAGGCCATAAAGCGGGCTGGCGTGGAGATAAGGCTGAGCACGCCCGTCGGTCCAGACCGGACATTGAACGATTTGTTTACCCGGGGATTTGAGGCCATTTTCATTGCCATCGGCACCCACAAAAGCCGACGTCTCGGAATCGAGGGCGAAGACCTTAACGGCGTGATTCACGGCACAGGATTCCTGCATCGTGCAAAAATGGGCCAGCCGGCAGACATCGCAAATAAGGTTGTCGTGGTTGTTGGAGGGGGAAACGCAGCTGCTGATGCGTGTCGCACATCCTTGCGTCTCGGCGCTCGGCGGGTGACCATTCTATACCGCCGCAGCAGGGCGGAGATGCCTGCCAGTGACGATGAAATAAAAGCCTGCGAGGAAGAAGGTGTTGAATTCCGATTTCAGGCCGCACCCACACGAATCCTCGGTACGGGCGGCAGGGTAGCGGCGCTGGAATGTATGAGAATGACCCTCGGCCCGCCGGACGAATCCGGCCGGAAACGGCCGATTCCTGTCCCCGATTCCAAATTCATAATCGAGGCCGATATAGTGATTCCTGCCGTAAGCCAGGAGGCCGATATTAGCGTCTTGACCGACCTCAAGGCCGTCCGCGTTACGGAGACCGGGCTGGTCCCCGTCGCCGGTATGGAATTGGAGGGCGTCCGGGGTTTTACCGACCTTTTGAGGGCCGCAAGTCTGGGCGAGCGAGTTGACCTTGGCCGGAGAGTAATAGTCATCGGCGGAGGCAACGTCGCTATCGACGTCGCCCGTACCGTTATACGTCTGGGTGTCAAGGATGTGCACCTTGCCTGTCTCGAATCGCCTGATGAGATGTTCGCCTCTGCCGGCGAAATACGGGCAGCTAAAGAAGAAGGTGTCCTAATCCATAACCGGCTTTCACCCAAACGTATTGTCGGCCGAAATTCACACGTAGCCGGCGTCGAGTTTAGAGAATGTCTGTCCGTCTTCGATAAAGAAGGTAGATTTAGCCCTATTGTCAAGCCCGGCTCCGAGCAGATTATGCCTGCCGACTCGGTCGTGGTTGCCATCGGACAGGCAGTCGATTGGGAGTTATTAAAGGCGGCTGACGGGCTGCTGGAGACACGGGCAGGACTTATTTCTGTTGACGAGGATACGTTAGCCACCAACGTAAAGCGAATCTTCGCAGGCGGAGATGTCGTCTCAGGGCCGGATATCGCCGTAAATGCTATCGTTGCAGGACACAGAGCCGCTGCCTCTATCGACAGGTTCCTCAACGGTGAAGGCCTAAAGGAAAACCGCGACGACATAAAACCACGCCTTTCGCCGAAAGATTTGGCAGCCGTACCCGAAGGCGCTCACAGCCGGGCTCTTAAGGTGCCTATGCCCACCTTGCCGGCAGAGGAAAGGATTAAGGGCTTCGACGAGGTCGAGCTCGGATACACCGAAGACCAGGCCGTTGAAGAAGCAAAACGATGCCTGCACTGCAGTACCTGTTCGGAGTGTTTACAGTGCGTAAGTACCTGCAAGGCCGAAGCCATCTGTCACCAGCAGCACGAGACAATTGAGCAGATTGATGTCGGTGCGATCGTGGTTGTGCCTGGCTTCGAGGAATTCTTGGCCCGACTTAAGTATGACTTCGGGTATAGCCGCTACCCCGACGTCGTCAGCAGCATTCAGTTCGAGAGAATCCTGTCTGCCTCGGGCCCGTTTACCGGCCATGTGCGAAGGCTCTCGGATGGAAAGGAACCGAAAAAAATCGCCTTCCTGCAGTGTGTCGGCTCGCGGGACATATCCTGCCGGAACGCCTACTGCTCCTCGGTGTGCTGTATGTATGCAATCAAGGAGGCGGTAATCGCCAAGGAGCACCTCAAAGGCGTTGACGTTACTATCTTCTTTATGGATATGCGCGCCTTCGGCAAGGACTTCGACAAATACTACGAGCGGGCAAAGAACGAATATGGCGTGCATTTTGAGCGGGCAAGAGTCTCCGACGTCTATAAGAAAAACGGCAGCGGTGAGCTCACGGTCAAATATGCCCCCGAATCCGGCCAGGTGGCCGAACAGGACTTCGATATGGTGATACTGTCGGTCGGCCTGCAGCCCCCTGAAAAATCAAGGCATTTGGCTGAAAAGCTCGGTGTCCGCCTTGACAGCAACGGATTTATCTGGACCGCTCCCTCACAGCCGCTGGAGACCTCCCGGCAGGGAATCTTTGTCGGCGGCGCCGCCTGCGGGCCTAAAGACATACCGGAGACCGTAACACAGGCCAGCGCCACCGCCTGCGAGGCCGGCCGCCTGCTGGCGGATGTCAGGGGCACCCTGACCGCTGAACGCCAGTTCCCGCCGGAAAAAGATGTAAACGGACAACAGCCGCGCATAGGCGTGTTTGTCTGCCATTGTGGAATCAATATCGGCTCGGTCGTTGATGTGCCATCAACCGCAGAGTATGCCGGAACCCTCCCCTTTGTGGTTTATGCCGAGGACAACCTTTACACCTGCTCACAGGATACGCAAGACCGCATTCGAGAAAAGATAGCAGAGCACGACCTGAACCGCGTGGTTGTGGCATCCTGCTCGCCCCGCACCCATGAGTCGCTTTTCCAGCAGACCTTACGCGAGGCAGGCCTTAATCCTTATCTCTTCGAGATGGCTAATATCCGCGACCAGTGTTCCTGGATTCATAGAAGTCAGCCCGCCGAGGCAACAGAAAAGGCAAAAGACCTCGTCCGTATGGCGGTTGCCAAGGTCGCTCTCGTTGAACCCCTGGCCGCAGCGGTTCTGGACGTTACCCCTTCGGCGCTCGTAATCGGCGGCGGATTGGCCGGTATGACCGCTGCTATCGCCATCGCCGACCAGAGGTTTGAAGTTGCACTCGTTGAACGCGAAAAAAAGCTCGGAGGAAACATCAGAAACCTGCATTCCACACTCGACCAGCCGGATATCCGGGCGTATCTCGAACAGTTAATCTCAAACGTGCGAAGGCATGAAAACATTAACGTTTATACCAATACCACGCTGGAGAATGTAGAAGGGTTTGTCGGCAATTTCGAGAGCACCCTGAAAACAAAAAGTATCAAGCGAGATACGAGATACGAGATACGAGATACGAAAATCAAGCACGGCGTCATTATCGTCGCTACCGGCGGAAACGAGCACAAACCAGATGAATACTTATACGGCACCGACGACCGCATTATGACCCAGTTGCAGTTGGAGGATTTCCTGTCCGAAAACGGCCGGATATCCGCGGTGAAAACGGCCTGTTTCATTCAATGCGTCGGCTCAAGAGAAGAAGGACATATGTATTGCAGCCGAGTATGCTGCAGCACCGCTGTCAAGAACGCCTTGAGAATTAAAGAGCTTTCTCCCGAAACCGAGGTCTACATATTATACCGTGACATCCGCACCTACGGCTTTAACGAACAGTATTACATCGCCGCACGTGACAAAGGCATCGTCTTTGTGCGCTACGAGCCGGACAACAAGCCGGTGGTCTCCAATAACGGCAGGCTCAAAGTAGCGGTTCGTGAGCCCTTGCTCGACCGCAAGCTTGTATTAGAGCCCGACCTGCTTGTTTTAAGCAGCAGAATCGACCCCGGCAGCGGCAACGAGGTGATTGCTCAAATGCTGAAGGTCCCTATGAACGAAGATGGCTTTTTCTTAGAGGCGCACGCCAAGCTTCGACCTGTCGAGTTCGCCACCGAAGGCATCTTTATCGCCGGTGTTGCCCACAGCCCGAAATCCATCCCCGAGACAATCGCCCAGGCCAAGGCCGCTGCCGCAAAGGCCGCCACCATTATCTCGAAAGACAAATACGAGGCAGAGCCAACCATCGCAGCGGTCAACGAGGACCTTTGTGACGGCTGTGGTATCTGCGTGCCGGTTTGTGAATATAACGCCCTCGAGGTCGTCTCCCGCAAAGGCGGCGGCGAGGATGAGAAAATCGTCCAGCTCAGTGAGGCGCTGTGCAAGGGCTGCGGCGGATGCGTCGCCGCCTGCCCAAGCGGTGCTATGGAGCAAAAAGGATTCAAGAACGAGCAAATGCTGGCAATGATAAGAGCAGCCCTGGCTGATTAGGTGTGATTATGGAAAACCAGTTCAAACCCAAAATTATTGTCTTTTGTTGTAACTGGTGTGCCTACGCCGGCGGCGATTTGGCGGGCATAAGCAGATACCAGATTAAACCGTACTTTCGTGTCATAAGAACTATGTGCTCGGCCCGTGTTGACCCCGAGTGGATTATGGAGGCATTCCGGCTCGGCGCCGACGGCATAATGGTGGCCGGATGTCACCCGGGAGACTGTCATTATATCGGCGGAAACTACCGAACAAGAAGAAGAATAGCCCTTCTGCGCTCCTTGCTGAAGCAGTTCGGATTAAACCCCCATCGGCTCGGACTGGCTTGGATATCCGCCGGCGATGCCGAGAAGTTCGCCAACACTATGAACAGCTTCATCGACTGCATCGTTGAGCTTGGCCCAAGTCCCTATGCAAAGCCGGCTCAATCTAACCAGCACACCGACACCGCAAAGGAGGTTCTTGATGCCTGAAAAAATTAAAATCGCTCTTGCACAGGGGGCGACCTGTTCCGGATGTGACATCGCCATCCTCGACTTGGATGTCGAGCTTCTTAAGCTTTTCGAGGTAGCCGACCTTACATTTGCACCACTGGCTGCGGATATAAAATTCAAAGACGTCGAGGCAATGGCCGATGGCGAAATCACTATATGTTTGTATCACGGCGCTGTCCGCAACAGCGAAAATGAATATGTTGCAAAGCTCCTGCGCAAAAAATCGAAGATTATGGTCGCTTACGGCGCCTGTGCTGCCTTCGGCGGCATCCCGGGACTGGCTAATGTTACCACAAAAAACAAAATCCTCGACACCGTCTACGACGAAACTGCAACTACCGTAAATCCCGAACACACCCGTCCCCAGACCCATTTCATAACCCCCCAGGGTCACGACCTCGAGCTGCCCGAGCTGTTCGAGGATGTCAAGACCCTCGACGAAGTCGTCGATGTGGACTACATCATTGGTGCCTGTCCACCCACAAGGGAAATGAATGTGAAATTGCTGCAGATAGTTCTGGATTTTGTCAACGGCAAGGCACCCTTGCCGCCAAAAGGAATAATTCTCGCCTCCGAAAGAACCCTTTGTGACGAATGTCCCAGGCAGAAGCCCGAAAAGGTCTTTATCGATGAGATTAAAAGCATAGATTATACAGAGCTGGACCCGGAGAAGTGCTTCCTTGAGCAGGGAATACTGTGCTTTGGGCCTGCAACCCGGGCCGGCTGCGACTCCAAATGTATAAACGTTAATATGCCCTGCCGCGGCTGTATGGGACCGACAGCAGCCGTGCTCGACCACGGCGGCAGTATGTTAAGCGCACTTGCCTCTATCCTGAAAGTCTCCTCTGTCGAAACCGAACTGCCCGAGGAAGATATTGAAAAGCTAATGGAGAAAATGCGAGACCCGCTGGGAACGTTATATCGATTCACACTGCCAAAATCGCTTCTTAAACGCGTGATAAAAGAATCAAAAGACGAAAAGTAAAATTAGAAACACAAGATACGAGATACGAAATATGACTTATCCAAAACTCGAAGACGAAAAATACAAGGTTAAGGAAAAGGTCATCCGCATAGCCCCGGCCACCCGCCTCGAAGGACACGCACAAATCAATGTCTTTCTGGATGACAACGGCGAGGTCGAGGATACCTACTTCCAGGTCGTCGAACTGCGCGGCTTTGAGGAGTTCTGCAAGGGCCGACCCATCGAGGAAATACCGCGCATCACGACCCGCCTGTGCGGCGTGTGTCCCTGGCCGCACCATCTCGCCGCCATCAAGGCCGTCGATATGGCTTATGGCGTCGAGCCGACGCCAACCGCTAAGAAGCTCCGAGAGCTTGGCTACTGCGCACATATGCTCCACAGCCATATCGCCCACATATACGCAATGAGCGTCGGGCCGGATATGATTTGCGGCTGGGCGGCGGAACCCGAGGAAAGAAACATCGTCGGCGTCATCAATGTCGTCGGACCCGAAATCGGAAAAAAAGTCCTCACAAACCGCGCCTACACCGCACAAATCCAGGAAATCATCGGCGGAAAAGCAACACACCCAATCTTCGGCCTGCCGGGTGGCGTCTCGCAGCCGCTCTCGAAAGAAAACCGCGACAAAATCGCAAAAATGGCTGACGAGCTCGTCGAATTCGGCAAGTTCACGCTGCAAGTCGTTGACGACTTCATCCTCAAAAACAAAAAGCTCGTGGATACTGTCGTCAACAAGGACCTGTTTTACCACGAAACCTATTATATGGGGATGGTCAATAAAGATAATGAGCTCAACTTTTATGACGGCGATATTCGCATCATCGACCCCGCCGGCAAGGAATTCGGCCGGTTCGGCCCGCAAAACTACATCGAATATATGGCCGAGCACGTCGTGCCCTGGAGCTATCTCAAGATGCCGTACCTACGCAAAATCGGCTGGCACGGCTTCAAAGACGGCCCAGACAGCGGCATCGTAAGGGTGGCGCCGCTGGCACGGCTGAATGTCGCCGACAAAATCCCCACACCATTGGCACAAGAAGCCGCCGAATATTTCTTCAAGACACTCGGCGGCAAGCCGGCCCATTATACACTGGCATTCCACTGGGCACGCGCTATCGAGTGCCTGTATGCCGCCGAACGCCTGAAAGAGCTGGTCAACGACCCGCAAATCACCTCTAAAGATGTGCGAAATATCCCTACTGAAAAACCCACCGAAGGCGTCGGCATCATTGCCGCACCGCGGGGCACACTCATACACCATTACGAATGTGATGATAAAGGGCTGATTAAAAAACTTAACCTGCTGGTCGCCTCCAGTATCAATTACCCTGCGATGAATCTGTCAATGAAGAAGGTCGCAAAGGCGCTCATCCATAAATTTGAAGTCAGCAACGGCATCCTGAATATGTTAGAGATGTGTTTCCGTGCGTATGACCCGTGCTTCTCCTGCTCCACACACGCCCTGCCGGGCCAGATGCCCATCGAAGTCAGTATCTTTGACAGCGAAAGACAGCTAATCAAAACCATAAAGCGCAGCTAATACGAAAAATGAAAACGCTTATTCTTGCCCTCGGCAATCCGATTCTTTCAGACGACGGCGTCGCTCACGAGGTGGCCGACCGCCTCGCAGAACGGCTGAACCACTCGTCCACCGAAGCCGCTCCGCAATATGACATCATCAAGTCTTCAGCGGCAACGATGGATATTATTCCGCAAATCGTTGGCTATGACCGATTGGTAGTGGTTGATGCTATTCAGCTCGGCTCTGCGCCGCCCGGAACGCTGTATCGTTTCACTCTCGATGAGTTGGCAGATACGATTAGGGTAAGCTGCCCCCACGACACAAACTTCGCAACCGCCCTTCGGATGGGCAGAGAATGGGGCTATGCCGTCCCCACAGATATTCGCATTTATGGCATCGAGGCAAAAGAGCTGTCAAGGTTTTCTGAACACTGCACACCCGAAGTCAGTGAAAAGCTAAGCCGGATAGCCGAACAAATCCTCACCGACCTCACATCCGGCACGCAAAATAAACAATCATAATGCCTGCCTGAAAAACGGAGAGGGCGGGATTCGAACCCGCGGTACGGAAACCGCACACCGGTTTTCGAAACCGGCTCCTTAAGCCGCTCGGACACCTCTCCAAACCATACAACCTATACACACCAATACCGGAAATTACAAGCATATTAACTACTCATCGCCAACAGAGTAAGTTTCGTGCGCACCGCCCAAGACGGCAAAAACTACTTGAAAGAAAAATGTATAATGGTAAAATCACAACAGGAGTTGAAATCTCCTCCTTTAGTTGTGTGAAAAAATAATGAAAATTGGAGTAGACTTTTAACATAGGAGAACCGTCATGAACACAAAATCGTCTCGATTCGTTTGTGTGGTGTTGGCTGGTATGCTCGCGTATGCGCCACTGGCGCTTACGGCGGAGCTGAAATCCATCCAGCTTCCGGAACCGCAGATGGACGGTGGTAAGCTGCTGTTCCAGGTGCTGAAGAACAGGAAAAGCGAGCGCAACTTCAGTACGAAGAAGCTGTCCGACCAGGTGTTGTCGAACCTGCTCTGGGCGGCATGGGGAATAAACCGTCCGGAATCGGGCAGACGTACTGCTCCGTCTGCAAAGAACAGGCAGGAAGTCGATATTTACGTTACCACCGCCGACGGTGTATACCTGTATGACGCGAAGGCACATCAGTTGAAACATATCCTTGCTAAAGACCTCCGGGCAGTGACTGGGAGGCAGGAGTTTGTGAAATCTGCGCCTGTGAACCTCGTCTATGTAGTGGATCTCTCGAGAGGTGCCAGCGATGAAGACGCAGCGGTCTTTCGTGCGGCAATCTCAACGGGCTGCATCGTCCAGAATGTCCACCTGTTCTGTGCGTCCGAGGGTTTGGCGACTGTGGCCCGCGCCTTGGTCGACGGACCGGCCCTGGCCAAAGCGATAGGGCTGCGAGATAATCAACGGTTTCTAATAGCCCAGACTGTAGGATACCCGGCAAAGTAGCTGCTCCTGCATATCAGGACGTTCAGCTCATTGGCCGCTCGTAACCGGTTCCTATAAGGATTGCAATCCGTCTTGTTCCCGTAGGGAATCTACAAGCTGCTCAAGAAGTACGGCACAAATCAGCTGAAAACTTTGAATAAGACCCTATTACTTCAATGACTTATAATTGAAAAAAGTCGGGTTTTTCTTGACAAACAACGTATGTTAACTAAAACTTTTGTCAAAAGGTAGAATCTATCCGATGGGTAAATGTTGACTGTTTCCAAAGCAAAGCATTTATCCCGAAACATCACAGAGGACTGACCGTATGGCCCCGGAACAGCTATCTGCTATAAGTGTAATTAAACCTATCAGCCCCGCTATAGAAAAGGTGAAAGCTATACTTTTCAAACCTTTCGAGATAGGCAAGTGGTTCACTATTGGTTTCTGTGCCTGGCTGGCATTTCTTGGCCAAAGAGGAGGGAATTTCCGCCTCAATTTCCCTTGCAACAACTTCTGCCGCCTTGGAACCCCTTTAAGCCAGGTTAAGAGCATCTTTTCAGAGCATTTTTTACTGATAGCAGTCCTCGCTTCGTTTGGCCTGCTAATCGGATTGGCTGTTATGATTACCCTGCTCTGGCTCAATAGCAGAGGCCGATTTATGTTTCTCTACTGCATCGCCGAAAACAAGGCCGAAGTCAAAACACCCTGGCAAAACTTTCGGAAACCTGCCAACAGTCTCTGGCTCTTTAAACTTGTATCAGGATTTATCGTTTTTATCTGCCTTGCCCTGTGCACAGCAATGATTGCCCTGATGGTTGTTCTTTTGACTAAAAGTTGCGGTCGTATCAGGGCTGCCGAAATCCTTGCGATAGTGTGCCTTGCTCTTGTAACGGCTCTCATAGCAATCGCTTCCGCCCTGTTCTTCAAATTCACAAATGATTTCGTAGTACCCATTATGTATCTCCACCCTTGCAGCTGTACCAACGCTTGGCGACGATTTCTTCAAATACTTTCGTCCGGAAAAGGCGCTTTTGCATTATACATCCTCTTCCAGATTGTAATAGCAATGGTTATTGCTGCGATTTTGATAGCATTAGTATTTGGGACCTGCTGCTGTGCCGCCCTCTTCCTGGCGATACCTTATATCGGCACCGTCCTGATGCTGCCCCTGCTCGTTTTCAAACGGGCTTATTCGCTTTACTATCTGGGCCAGTTCGGCCCTGACTTTGATGTCTTCGCTCCGGCGGCCACCGCCCAGCCAATATAGCACACTTACTCATAATTGACGAAATCTTCGCAGATAAAAATAATCATCCGAAATCTGTTGAAACTACAGGACCATTTGTCTAAAATCCCACGAATTGGTTACCAACGGTTCTGGAGTTCGAAAATGTATATCATACCGGCAATTGACCTGCTCGAAGGCAAATGTGTCCGCCTCATCCAGGGCGACTATCACCGCCGAATAACCTATCAGCAAAACCCCGTCACCCAGGCAAAGGAATTTATCGCACAATCAGCCCACTGGCTGCACATCGTCGATTTGGACGGCGCAAAAGTCGGCATGCCGGTCAATACCGACACAATATCCGCCATAGCAGCCCTCGGAAAACTGAAAATCGAGGTCGGCGGCGGAATCAGAAACGAAGATTCCATAAAACAGCTGCTCGATATAGGCGCCGAAAGGGTGATAATCGGCACCAAGGCCGTAAGCGACTTCCAGTGGTTCAGCCGAATGGCACAAAAGTTCACCGGCAAAATCGCTCTCGGACTCGACGCACGCGGCTCGAAGGTCGCCACCCACGGCTGGACACAAGACAGCCCCCAAACCCTCCTGCAGTTCGCAGCCGAGGCCGCAAAATTACCGCTGGCGGCGATAATATACACCGACATCACAAAAGACGGTATGCTCGCAGGCCCGAACCTCGAAAGAACGAAACAAGTGGCCGAGGCGGTGGATATTCCCGTCGTCGCCTCCGGCGGCATTACAGAAATAGCCGATATAAAAAAGCTCACCGAAACCGGCGTTGAAGCGGCCATAATCGGCCGGGCCCTCTACGAAGGCACACTTAAGCTCGCCGACGCAATAAACGCAGCAAGCTAAAAATCACAAAAATATTTGCGCCCGGCTGGACCACACCACGAAGGTCTATGCCAATCCCCCCAGAATAACCACTTCCCGTCCGCCATTTGCTATCAATCGCAACTCGTCAGTCACCTATTCATTCTGAACGACTTGTCCGCCGTAGCCTCCGCGAAGGTGGAAGCGAAGAATCTCAAAAAAATAATCGATAATCAGTCGAAAAGTCATTCCGAGCGCAGGAGTTTACCCTGAGTGTAATCGAAGGGAGGAATCTATTTTAATCTGTCATTCTGAACGAAGTGAAGAATCTCAACATCCCCAATAATAAACCTGTCCTGAGCAAAGTCGAATGGATCATAACTCATAAATAATAAATTCATTCCGCCTGCCCCGTACCAAACAAATTTCTGTCGCTTGCCCCGCACGAATTAGGCCACTGCCGTAAATTAGTGCGGGGTCGTTTGGTGCGGGGAGCGAAGTCGAACGGGCGGGTATAATAAATCAAAAACCCTCACCCAATTCAATCCATAACGTTTATCTCACCGGCGAGCGTAGCAAGTCCCCTGGATTGAGATGTTATGCTGGTACATCCCATGCATCTAATTCCTGGCCACAACTACATTTCTTCTGATACCACTTTACTTCAGCGCCACAACTCTTACAGGACCATTCCTTTTCCTGTGCCTGCAGCCACTCTTGCTTACCATTTTCCTTGATAAATTCAAGATTGGGCTCCATCGTCCAGTGGTGAGGCCATTCGTCATTCATAAATTTATGGAGTTCGGCGCAGGGGTATTCGTTGCAGAAACAACAGAATTCGTAACCGTTCACAATAATTCGGGATAACAGGTATTATTCCAGTGAGCAAGCA
>CAYONQ010000003.1:0-56628 GCA_964405375.1 uncultured Pirellulales bacterium | reverse complement strand
AAGGAACGTGGATAACTCTCTAATCAAGTGTGGTACATAATTCGGGGTCAGACCAATGAAAGTAATTCGTGAAAATCAACTCTTTCTCTTTCGACACCCCAGTTGGAAGAGATATGAAAAAGATAATATTGGATTACATCTGATTTAGTGACAACACTTAGAAAACGTAACAAGTTTGCATCATAATCCCTTCCAGTTATTGTTTGGAGAGCATGTTGAAAAATCACGTCAAAACCACAAAAAGCAACTTTCATATCCCGTGCCCCCTGACTTACAAGTACTTTAGGCCCTCTAAATATTTTCGGATCGCGTGGGAAAAGCAGTTGTTGAAATCGATCGCCTACGGGTTCGAAAACTGTAGGGTCGACTATAATATCAGTCATCTTTCCAGCAGGAAGAAAAAGCTGTTGAGGTGTCCACCAAGGTTTCTCCGGTTCTTTTTTCTTTATAATTTTTGGTATATCTGAACCAGGTTGAGGATTGAACGCCTGAAAACCCTGTCCTTTAATGAAACGTTTCGGATTCCGAGCAGTGCCGACATAGTTGTTCAGCTTCGGAAGATCAGATAAACGTCTAAGGAGACGCTGGTCTCTCCAAGTACCCCAGTAACGAGATTTCCAGATAACAGGGGCATTATCTTGAGCAGCAGCATCGAGTATATCCTTCAATTGTAAGATAGAAGTATCTTCTTCACGAATATAAACGGGACCACCTTTTTGACTACGAATATCTGTTTTGGGAGATTCGTATATAATTACATTCTCAGGTCCAGAGGGTAATGGACGAAATTTAATTGCAATGCATGGATGAACTGAACCAGAAAATAAAACAAAACGCAGGTCGGAAAAATTGACAACCCGTTCAACAGTAACAGATTTAAGCCATTGTTCCTGGAACTTGTTAGTGTGATCATTGAGTAACACAGTAGCAGGAAGTAACAGGCAACCAATGCCAGAGTCGGAAAGATATTTGGGAACTTTCCACATAAAACCATGAGCAATTTGTCTATTTGGTCCCAAAACTGTAGGATTTTCTTTTTGCCATTTAAGAAATTTTTGGTCTTTCTGATTATGGCGACTAACCCAAGGCGGATTTCCAATGACTATATCAAAGTCTCGCTCATTGAGAGAAAGGTGCGGGTCGAAGAAATTTTCTGGGTATATTGTTTTGTATCCATTTAAGTTATTTGCCAATAAACGTGGTAATTCTTCCCCGTGCTTGTGAAGATATTCGACATCCTTAGGTTCGAGCTTCTCCAACAGTGCGAGATACAAGCTAAAACAGGTGATGTGGCAGGCCGTTGGATTTATATCAATTCCATACAACTGATGCAAAAGTGCTATTAGATCACGCGCCCAGCCGATACGAGGATTTTGACCCACATACTTTTTCGCACGATAAAGGCTTTCGGCCATTCTGCCAAACAGGGAAACAAGGAATACACCACTACCGCAGGCCGGGTCAAGGGCTTTAAGTTCATGAATGGGTTTTTTGATTCTTTCTTTGATATTTTCTAATGCAATATCTACGATTAGTTCAGCCAAGTGCAAAGGTGTATAATATACTCCGGTAGTACGTTGGGAATCATACCCTCCCTGAAGTTCTTCAATTTCTCCCTGTGCACTGAGAAAACTTTCATACACGGCGCTGATTGTTTCAATGGGAATAACACGAAAGTCATAAGCCCAGAAGCCAAGCATAAATTGTTTGTTTTCCGGGTCGTGTCCATTTAAAAAAAACTCCAACGTTTCTATAAAGGCAGGATTATATCGACTTTTTTCTTTCGTAATCCCTTCCGGAAAGAGGCTTCCATTAAAACGTTGTTTTACACGAGAAAAAATTCGGCATAAGGCGTCTCTTTTTTTGGGGTATGTATTAAGCTCACGGAATAGATGACGGATGAAATATCCTTCCGTTCCGGTCGTGGCTGGGTGAAGTTTTTTAAGCTCCTCATCGTCAAAGTTGGCACCTTTGATCATTCCCCTTTCTATCAGATAGCAAACAAACAGCAGACGAGTGAGGAATTGGTGAACAAATTTCAGATTTGTTTTGTTAACGTTCCCTTTTTGGGTCTCTGCCAATCTATGAGCAGTTGCATTTAGGCTTCTCAACAAATAACGGTCTACCGCACGAGAACGTTGAAATAATTCAGGTTTTTCTTCGAAGATCGTTCCCGCTTCGATCGCAGTCAATAATTGGTCGAGTTCTAATGCGTCTGCTGTTTCATCCAGAATCAATGCAATACGTGTGCTACTATCTTGCTCTTCTGGTTTGGTATAAGCAGTGTAGACTCGAATTCGAGTAAGGGATTTTATTATTAACATTGGCACTACGGCCTGATTCCAAAGAAATCTATGCCATTTGCGTACATCTCCTTCTGATATATCATTTGTCTTGACGGTTTTAAAATATGCGGCAGGTGACTTGCCGACGTAGAATACAGCATCAGGTTCGAATATGTCTTTATAATACCCGTTAAGTGTTCGGTATATTATATACGCATGGTGCAAGTCTTCCGAATTCCGCCAGAATTCATCCGCGTTACGATAAAGTTTTCGAGACCAAGGAGTTATACTTGAAGTCTCAAATATGCGTTGTTTGGGCATTGTTTCCACCCTGAAAACGAGGTTCATCTTTGCGAATTTGTTTAGAGCACATTATATACATTTGTGGATGTAAGGCAACGATTTTCGGTATCCTGCAAAACCCCCAGCACGGGGGGTGGGGCAGGGCACCGAAGCGGAGAAAGTAGAAGGCCGATGAGATGCCCCGGTGAAGTAGCCCTGATGAGATAGCCAACGAGGTGGAGGGCAGGCGATAGGTGAAAAACCCTAAGAGATACCCTGAAAGCTCCTGGTAGGATAGCTGCGGCATCTCACAGGGTAAACTATCGCACTTCACGGGGTAAATAAAGCATCTCATCTTGGTGGGATAGTGAACAACCCCGATGGGATAGCAAACGGCGCATCCCACAGGGCAGGCGTGGTAAATCTCACAGGGTAAACTATCGCATTTCATCGTGGTAAAGTGGAACAAGAGAGCAGTTAAGGCAGTTTGCGAGATGGGGGAAAATCCGCATCGAAGGATAACCCCCCAACCACGAAAGACGGGTTGGAGGGCTAAACAAATATAAGAAACCTACAGTGGACAAGTGGAGGGGGCCCCCCCTTTGTCCCCTCCATAAGGGTGTGAAGTTTATTTTCAGGTGTTGGCTGAAATATGGCTCACATAATCGATAAGGTTAAGGAGGTGTGTTTTAGCGTTAATGCTGAAAGCAGAAAAGGGCTGCACAGAGACGTGTTAGATGGATTGAGCAGGGTGTTTGTAAAGGACGGATATAGGGTTTTGCGGGAATGAACCCGATGAGATGCCTCGGTGAAGTAGCCCTGATGAGATAGCCAACGAGGCGGAGGGCAGGCGATAGGTGAAAAACCCTAAGAGATACCCTGAAAGCTCCTGGTAGGATAGCCCCGGTGAAGTAGCAAAAGCACTTCACGGGGTAAACTTTCGCATCTCACCCCGGTGAGATAGTGAAAGGCCCCGATGGGATAGTAAACGACACATCCCACAGGGCAGGCACATCTCACGGGGCAGGCAGGGTAAACTATCGCACTTCACCCCAGTGAGATAGCCAACGACGCACCCTGATGAGATAGCATACGACGCATCTCACAGGGCAAGTCTCACGGGACAAGCAGGGCAAGTGGATTTATCACCTGAAAATGTCGATGTTGAGTTGATATGGCAGGGGTGTTTTCCATTTGCATCAGGGAGGAATAACTATTAAAATGGTGCGCAGCGTATATGCTATTGTTGATTCGGGAGTGATAAATGTTTGAACGCGGGAGTTATAAGTGGCTTTACATTCTTGTGGGCTTGTGGGCTTGTGCACTTTGTTTGGTCCCCGATTTATTCGCCGATACAATTGTGCTCAAAAAAGGCCAGAGGTTAACCGGCGACATCCTTGCAGAAAAGGAGACCCAGTTATATGTGGATATCGGCGTAACGGTCCTGACTATCCCAAAAGAGAATATACTCGAATACGAATATACAGGCGAGCTTAAGATTGAGGATGCCGACGTCAACGGCCTATACGCCGAGATAGATAAACTGCAGCCGCTGGCCGGCCAATTATACAGGACCGCCAGCCTGAAAAAGACGACCATTGAAGAATGCGTGGACGCATTTTCTGAGGCGGTTGTAAAGGTCTCAAGCCCTGCAGGGATGGGGTCGGGGTTCTTCCTCAATGAAGAAGGATACCTGGTAACTAATTATCACGTGATAGAAAGGGAGACGAAGATTGAAGTTACTATGTTCCAGAGAGCAAAGCACGGCTTTGAAAAAAAGAAATTCAAAAAGGTCAAGATTGAGGCCATCAATCCTTTTGTTGACCTGGCGCTGTTAAAGGTCGAAGACATCGGCGATACGAAAATCCCCTGTGCATACCTGGGTGACATTGACGATATCAAGGTGGGCGAGGATGTCTTTGCTATCGGAAATCCCCTCGGCTTGGAGCGGACGGTTACCAATGGCGTCATCAGCACGAGAAACAGGGCGTTTGATGGGCTTGTGTATATCCAGACCAACGCTGATATCAATCCGGGCAATTCGGGCGGGCCTTTGTTTAACCTTGCAGGTGAGGTCATCGGCGTTACAAATATGGGATATATATTCTTCGGAGGACTCGGATTTGCCATACCGGTTGACTATGTAAAGCATTTCATAGAAAACCGCGATGCCTTTGTCTATGATAAAGATAACCCAAACACCGGTTTCAAATATCTTCAGCCGGACCGAAGGCGTAGTAAGGACCAGCCGGAATCCCTCAACGACAAAAACGTATCCGATGAACCGTGACCTGTGTCCCATCAGCAAGCAAACCGCACTATACGAAGTGCGAGGCGGCTTTTATCGAAAGGCCTAAAAATGGGATGTACCACGAAAACAATAGTTGGTGTCGTAACCATATTTGTTGTATGTGCATCGGCTTGTGCGCAGGCCGTAGTACTGCCGAAGACGGCCAAGCTTGTTCCGCTCGAGACGCTGCTGCTGGTGGATGTCGATGATTTCAGCCGGCTCAAGACACAATTTGAAAAAACCAATCTTTACAAACTTTACAAAGACCCGGCGATGGCGGCCTTTGTCGAGAACTTCAAAGCAAAGTGGCGCGAAAAGATGCGGGAGCTGGATAACGAGATTTTAGAGGCGATTGTCGACGCAGATATATTGCCCCAAGGCAGAGTGGCCATTGCTTTGGTACTTGATGAGCCGGGCAAAAAGGCCGATGAGCCACCGGTTTTGTTCATAAGCCAGTGGGGCGAAAAAATCGACAAAATCAAAGAAGTAGTAGAGGAAATGGCTCGGAAGGCCATTGAAGATGGTGCACACCGCAAGAGTGAGGATTATCGCGGTATTGACATTATAACGTTAATCGAGGAACTTCCGCCGGTGCAGGTTCCGGACTATAGCAGCTATACGCCGGAACAGGAAGGTATGCCGCCGATGAAAACAGTGTATCGGCAGCCGGCAAAGACCAGTTACTGTTTTATTGACGACTGCCTGATAGGGTCTATGAATCTGGAGACCCTTAAGTTTGTCATTGCGCATATCAAGGGTGCCGACAGCGCGACTCTGGCTGACGACACCGATTATGCAGCCGTCATTGCGACCGTTGGGCCGTACCACGATATTAACGTTTACGTTAATATAAAGCAGGTAATCAAAATGGCCGTTGCCGAGGGCGCTACCGGCGAGGCGCAATCGACAATGGCTAATCTGGGGCTTGATAATGTTGCAGCCGTTGGCTGTTCGATAGGTCTTGCCAGAGGTCCCGGCAGCAGTTGTCGTGGCAAGGCGTCTCTGAGAATTAACGGCGCGAAAAAAGGCATTTGCAGGATGTTAGAGATTGAATCGGGTGTTGTTAAAGCGCCGAAGTTTGTTTCTGAGTCGGCCTATTCGGTGGCATTTTTGAATTTGAATGTTAAAAAGGCGTATAAAGAGCTTCACGATATTCTCTATAAGTTCGACCCTATGAATGCAGCAGGGATGTATGCTCCTCTTTTGCCGCCCGGCCCGGATGGCCGGCCCGGCCTGCAGTTGAAGACCGATGTTATCGACCATCTTGGCTCGCAAATTGTATTTGCCCGGGGCACGACCCAGCCGACCTCTGCCGCCGGTACACCGGCGCCGCCGGAATCGCTTTTTGCTTTGGCGATTCTAAACCGTCGAGCCCTTGAAAAGTCCCTGTCAACTTTGCACAGCAAATTGATAGCCCGGAATAACCCTGATGCCGTCCGCGAGCTTCTGGGCCATACGATGTATCTGATTGACCTGTCGGGTATGCTGCCGAGGTTCCTGCCCGGCGAGAGGATACCGATGCAGGCGCCTGCCGGGCCGGCTGTTCCACAGATACCTACTTTTGCATTTACCATTACCGATACTCATCTGATTTTCGGAACCGACTCAAGTGTTGAACGGGCTATCCGGACATTAAGCAGTACCGAAGCTGTATCGGTTAGTTCGGCAAAGTGGTTCGCTGACGCCAGGTTGACCATACCTTCTGTTGTTGGTATGGCTCATTTGGAGGATAATGCGGCCTCGAGCGAAATCTTCTGGCGAATGATAAAAGAAGCCGGCAAAAGCAAGGTCTCGAATGTGGCAATGGGTCCCGGTGCCGGTTTGATGTTTTCGCAGGGGGGATTGGATTCGTTTAGCTTCGAGCTTCTGCCGGACTTTGATGTTGTGCGCAAATATTTCGGGTCGTCCATTTTATATGGAATCAGTAGGCCGGACGGCTTCTTCTTCGAATTCAATTACCTCAATCCCACCAGTACGGACTAAAGCTGCGTGAATTGCTGGAACTTCTGGTGAGACACCGGTCGCAAGCCATGAAATTAGTGTATGACCTTATTGAGGGGGTAGGTGATTATGCCTGAGGCGCCTACCCGTTTCAAGGCCGGAACCAGCGTTCGCTCGACCTTATCTTCAATAACCACCTCTACGGCCACATAATCGGAGTTGGCCAAACTCGAGATAGTCGGGCTTTTTTCGGCAGGCAGAACCTTCAAAATGGCCTCGATGTCGCTTTTCTTTACGTTCATCTTTAACCCGACTCTGCTTCGGGCGTCGATAGCGGCGTTAAGCAAAATGGTGATGTTTTCAATCTTCTGGCGTTTGAATTTATCCTGCCAGGCCTTTTTGTTCGCTATTAACCTTGTCGTGGAGGTTATAACGGTATCTATTATCCGCAGGTTATTTGCCGCAAGTGTCCTGCCTGTCTCGGTAAGTTCCACTATTGCATCTACCAGCCCTGCCTTCACCTCGGTAGCGCCCCAGCTGAATTCAACCTTTACGTCGATGTTTTTATCTGCGAAATATCTCTTCGTTACATTCACCAGCTCGGTTGCGATTATGCCGCCTCGTAGGTCCTGCGGCCTGGCTGCCTTGGATTCATCAGGCACAGCCAGTACCCATCTGGCCGGCTTGTTTGTCGCCTTGCTGTAGGCGAGTTCAGCGACCTCAACCACGTCTGAGCCGTTCTCCATTATCCAATCGTAGCCGGTAATGCCGGCGTCAAGGACGCCGTCGGCGACGTATCTGCTCATCTCCTGTGCCCGCAGCATAATCGGCTGGATTTGCTCATCGTCTATGCTCGGCGTGAATCTTCTTTCCGAATCGGTTATGTGGAAACCGGCCTTTCCGAGAAGTTCAATTGTCGCCTTTTGCAGACTGCCTACGGGTATGCCTAACTTTAGTATTTCTTCTGACATCTTAAACCTTTCCCATTGTTCGTGGTTTGTTCAGGTCGCAATTTGTGATTTTTGCCTTTTTACTTTTTCTTTTTGGTTTTTGTTTTACGAGTTGTTTTTTTCTTTTTACTTATCTTGCGTTTCTCGCTGTGACGTCTCAGAAGGGCGTAAAACTCGTATGCATTTTCAGCAGGAATCTGTCTGGTCAGGAAACCCTCTATCTGCTGGATGTCGGCGTCAGGATGGACCAGTTCGTTGCTTATTAGGAATTCAGTCATCTTTTTTGTAAGAGGTATGGCGTGGGCCTGCAAAGAGGTAAGCATACAGTAATTGACCACAAAGGCACTGGTGCCGTCTATTTGTTCGAGAGCTTGTTTGGCCGGGCGCTTGCCGATTTTTTCAAACGCCTTCAGACAGACCGTATTGTATTTGCTGAATACAACAGCCAACGCCTTGGTAAGTGCCGAGGCAGTATCTCTTGTAACGGGTGTATCCTCGCCCAGCACTTCGATGATTTCCTCTACTCGTGATACACGCAGGTCGTTTAAATCGACGAAATAATCGGCAAATCTCCTCATGGCAGACTGCGATGCCGTCTCGCTGAGATTTTCGCTGACGATAGCGTAAACAAGCGCTTCTACCGGGTCATCGTAGATAACCTTTTTGGGCTTCGGATATTTACGTTTTAACAGCCGGTACAGTTTGTGTATTTTTTGGGAATATTCTTTACTGTTTTTCATAAAGGTCTTGTCGTATCTGATAGTCTGCTACCATATCCCGGGCTAAACGGTATTTAGACAATTTACAATTGGTGTTATGTTTGGTCAATCGAATCCTTCTTTTTCAGCTCGCTGGCGGCCTGGTCTATCAATTTCATAGTTTCGAGGGTTTTTTTGAGCTTCTCGTCCCTGTGAAATTGCAAAACAGGACAGAATTTGCACTGCAGTCTGCCAGCCAGCAGCGATTGTATTCGGCTCCTTGCGTGTGTTATTGCGATGAAGGTCTTGTTTTGTGCGGCTTCGTCGCTGCCGAAGATGCTTAGATATACGTCGGCGCTGCGCAAATCAGGGGCCATATCGACTTTCGTAACACTTACAAGGCCTTCAATACGCGGGTCGTTAAGATGGTTGGCAACGGCGTCGCAGACCGCTTCTTTTACCACGCGAGCCACTTTTTCCTGTCTTCTGGTCGGCATAATTTACTCGTATTTCGTGAAGCGTATCTCGTATCTCTGGCAGCCCCATGGACTCCTTTTGGAGAGCTATTTTCGCTTCACGCTTCACAAGATACGCTTAAAGTGTTCTGGCTACTTTGATAATTTCATAGAAGTCAAGGACGTCGTCGATTTTAATATCGTCGAATTTTGCTATTTTGATTCCACACTCCAGACCTGCCTTGACCTCGTGAGCATCGTCTTTGAAATGCTTTAGGGACTCCATGCTCAGATTGTCTCTTATTACAATATTGTCTCGTATCAAGCGTGCCTTTGCGGCCTTTTTCACGACACCGTCACTGACGTAGCAGCCGGCTATCGTGCCGATTCTTGTGACCTTAAAGGTGGCTCTTACTACGGCTCTGCCGAGAGACTTCTCCTGCTCTTGCGGTTCGAGCAGGCCGACCATAGACTTTTGCAAATCTTCTGTAATGCGGTAGATTACGTTGTACAGCCGTATCTCAACTCCCTTTGCTTCAGCAATTTTAGTTACGTGTTCTTCGCAGGCGATGTTGAAGCCGATAATAATGGCATTGGAGGCCTCGGCGAGCAGACAATCGCTTTCGGTAACTCCGCCTGGTGCTGCGTGTAGAATTTTGATTTTCACTTCATCAGTGCTGAGCTCGGATAGATATTTCGTCAGGACATCGACCGACCCCTGCACGTCGGCGCGGATGATGATATTTAATTCTTTAATGCTGCCGGCCTCTATCTGGCTGAATAGATTATCCAGTGTCACTCGTGTTCGCTGCGAAAGTGTTTTTTCTCTTGAGCGCGTTTTGTTCTCCTCGGCGGCGGCCTTGGCCTTGTTGACGTCGTCGAGGCAGTAAAATCTGTCGCCGGCCTGCGGTGGTTCGCTCAACCCCGTTATTTCCACAGGCATAGAGCTTGTGGCTGTTCTTATGTTCTTGCCGGAGCTGTTTCTCATTGCTTTAACTCTGCCGAAGGCGTTGCCGGCCAGAACTACGTCGCCCTTGCGTAGTCGACCTTCTTTAATTAACAACGTTGCTACCGCCCCACGTCTGGCTGACATTTTTGCCTCAACTACCCACCCGGTCGCAGGGATGCTGTCGTCGGCCTTGAGTTCAAGCAACTCGGCTGTGTAATCAAGGTGCTCAAGCAGATCATCGATACCATCACCGGTAATAGCGCTGGTTTTCACGACTTCGGTCTGGCCTGCCCATTCGACCGGCGCCAGGTCATGTTCAGATAATTGCGAGTAGATATGGTTGTAGTCGATGCCGGGCAGGTCTGTTTTATTCAATGCCACAATAACCGGCACATTTGCCGCCTTTGCGTGATGTATCGCCTCGATGGTTTGAGGCATCACTCCGTCATCGGCGGCGACCACCAGTACCACCACGTCGGTCATATTGGCGCCTCTGGCCCGCATAGCCGTGAATGCCTCGTGTCCCGGCGTATCGAGAAAGGTTACCTTCTTGTCACCCAAGCTGACCTGATATGCGCCGATATGCTGAGTGATGCCGCCTGCCTCGCCGGCGGTAACGTGAGTTGAGCGAATCTTGTCCAGCAGACTGGTCTTGCCGTGGTCAACGTGGCCGAGCATCGTAGCGACTACCGAGCGATTTTCGAGATTCTCCCTCTGTCGCTGGTCAAATTCGGCCTGTATCTGTTCTTCCAGCGTGGTCTTGTGCTCGATGACCAGCTCGGTGCCGAATTCCAGAGCGACCAATTCCGCAACATCACCACTTATAATTTGATTAGCCGTGGCCATTATGTTTTGCTGCATTAGCTTGCTGATAATATCTGTCGCTTTAACCCCAAGAGCCGCGGATAAATCCTTTACAGTAATCGGCTCGCTTACAATGGCTTTTACCGGTCTGGCTATGGGGGCGACTGCAATGCGGGACCTGGCGGCGATTTTCCGCATAGGCCTTAATCGCAGTCCTTCTCCACTGACCGCATTGAGTCGTGCTCGTCTTTCTTCGATGTCCCTTTGTCGGCGCTGAGCACCAAATTTAGATTTTTTCGCCGCCTCCACAAACGAATCGTCTTGTCGACGACCGTGGGTTCTATCCTTGTATCGTTTTGGCGGCTGTTTTCCTTCCTTTACCGCCGCAGAGGTGGATTGTTCCTGCTTTTGCTTGTTGTACATCAACGGCTCGGTAACAGGCACATCATATCGCTCTCTCCGTTTGGGCCTTCGTGATGGTGGGGGCTCTGGTGCCTCGACCCGAACAACCTGTGGTCCGCTCAGTTTTGCCGGCTCGGGCTTTTCCAGAATCGGTCCGACAGGCAATATCGGCTCAGGTTCTTGCTCTTTGGGTTTTTCGGCTACTTGTTCTTCCGCTGGTTTTTCTACAACTGCCGCCGCTGCTTCCTGTTCGGGTTGTTCGGTTTCTATTGTGGGCTTGGGCTGCTTGGCTTTCTTTGCTTTTGCTTTCTTTGCGGGCGGCTTTGGTTTTTTCTTGATTCGGACCTTCTTCAAATCCACCTTTTTAGCTATCTCAACCGTTGTGCTATGCTTTCCTTCGCTGAACCACTCTCGAACGGTCGCTGCCAGGCCGGCGGAAATCGCTGACATGTGGTTCTTAACGTCCAGACCCTCATCCTGGCACTTTTTCACGATAGCAGTGCTTTTTACACCAAGTTCCTTTGCCAAAATGTAAACTCGTGTAGCAGGCATTTTCGTCTCTTATATCGTGGCCCGTCGCTTACATCTCCAGACGCGGCTCACGTTTCTACTGTTCGGTATCGGCGGTTTCTTCCTGGGCTTGGAGGTGCTCTTCATCGGGCTTGCTGTCACCTTGTTGTTGTAGCATGCTCTCTGCCTGTTTTGGCTCGGCGGCCAGGCGTTTTGCCTCCTCCGCTGCCCCCTCGGCCAGATTTTTGGCCAGGTCGGCCTCGATATCCAGTTCTTTAATCAGCGGTTCGGTTCCGACATCTTCCAAATCCAGAACGCTTATCACGCCCAGTGCTATCAGCTTATCAACCACCGTATCATCGGCGGCCTCTACGGTCTTGACGCAATTTGTCAATTGTTCGATACCCTGATTGTATTCGTCGGGCGTTAGTATATCGATGTCCCAGCCGGTCAGTCTCGCCGCCAGACGGACATTCTGGCCGTGTTTGCCAATGGCCAGACTGAGCTGGTCCTCATCCACGACAACTGTTGCTCTGCCCAGTTCGAAGCACAATGCGATTTCGCTGACCTTTGCCGGCATCAGGGCGTTTGTGATAAGCACCTGTGACGAGTCGTTCCAGCGGACAATATCTATCTTTTCACCGCCGAGCTCGTCAACGATGTTCTTTATTCTGCTTCCCCTCACACCCACGCATGCCCCGACGGCGTCAACCTTGTCGTCGAGCGATGCGACCGCCACTTTGGTTCGGTAGCCGGCCTCGCGTGCCAGTGCGCGTATTTCGATGATATTTTCTGCGATTTCCGGCACCTCAAGCTCGAACAGTCGGCGGATAAAATCGGGATGCGTTCGGGAAAGAATAATCTTGACCTGATTGGTAACCTCTCTGACGTCGCGAATCAGACATCGGATTCTCTCACCTGGCCGATGCGTCTGGCCCATTATCTGCTCGGCCTTCGGCATAAACCCCTCGGTGCGACGGTTCAGGTCAACGATAAGTGTTCTGCCTTCGTATCGCACAACCGAGCCGCTTACGATTTCGCCTTTTCGCTGGCTGAACTCAGCGTAGATACTGTCCCTCTCATCGGCCCTTATTTTCTGTATTATTACCTGCTTGGCGGTCTGCGCCGGGATTCGGCCAAGCTGCTTTATATCGATTTGCTCGTCGTCCTTGAATGCGGTAACTTCGCCGGTGGTGCGGTCGATATGCACGACTATCGAGCTGTCCGGTTCGCCAAAGTGTTTCTTGGCTGCCGAGACCATCGCCTCTTCCAGGTCGACAAATACGGATTCCTTCTCGATGTTTTTGTCGCGTGCGATGTTGTCGACGATTCTTATCAGCTCCTGATTCATTTTCTTTAACTTCCTAATTAGCAAATTAAAAAGTGGAAACCTCAATAGTTTCCACTTCAAAAAACGCTCGAGAACGAACAGAGGTTGTAGTTTGACTTTTCCCTACATCACCTGCCTCCGGTAGTAACAGCGTTCCAAAACCTCGTTCGTTTCACGATACTGAAGCAGAAACACAGGTCTCTGAGCCACCATTTGCGCAGAAGCGCAGCCGTACACGTCTTGTGTTCGCCTACTCTGCACTGTTCGCTAATCCTGTCAAAGCCATTTTCTCACACCTTTTTAGCTTTGGTAGCCGTTAATCCTTACAACTAAACCTATTATACTAATCGTCCAATGCACTGTTAGCAATGATTTTTTTGCCGAATTTGCACAATTTTTGCCCCAAATTGCACAAAAAGACCACGTTTAACAGCCAAACACAGCTCTCTATCTCTCCAAATCCGTGCTAAAAGAGTTTTTTTGAGCTTCTGAAAAAAGATTTACTCACCGTTATCTGGTCCCGGCGGGCTTGTCTTGCCGCATAAACACAGAGCATAGAATCGTATCCCGCCAGCGTCTGCTGGCGGGAGTGCGCGTGGACAGTTCAGTTGGAAATGGGGACGAGATAGATTGTTAGCTTCTCCCGCTCAAAAGTTATCCTCTCGATGCGTACCTTTTTATTATCAATCTCAAAGACCGGCTCAAACGGCTGGCCATCCAGTAGAGAACGTGCTATCCGTTCGGCCAAATCCTCTGTATTGATATCGGAGTTGCCGGGTCGCTCTGAATACGTCCTTCTGGCCAGGACTCTCGCAAATGGTGTAATGTTGACGGCGCCGGCCTTCACTTTCACCACATTCAGGTTTAACAGCCCCTGCCGGTCGAGGATGGGGGCAAGCTCGATAGTAATGACAAGCTCGGCTGCACCTACGGCCACCGTTGTCATCAGCACAATACCATCGGCTATGAAAAGCACCATAGGCGCCGAAAAAATCAAGCTGTTAGTCTGCCTCGGCCATTTGGCCTGTGCGATGGCGTCGTTTATGCCTTTCTGTGTAACGACCAGCTCGAACGGCTCATCACGCTGGGCGCCGTTATAAAGCCGGGGCAATAATTCGTGCGTCAGATATGGGCGGACCTGCCCTTGCCTGTCGCCGACAACGGCCATATCAGGCGGTTCGTAGCGGGCGGGCCTGTGTAAGAACAGAACGAGAATCAAGATTACGACGACCGGACCAGCTAACAGCCAGTAGCGTTTTTTGAATCTTCTTTTTTTGCGATTTTTCAAATCCGCACCTTTATCCGGATTTCGTCTTGCTCAAAACCGGCTATGTGATTATAGTAAAAAGTAAAGAGCCAAAAGTAAAAAGGTAAAAGTGAAAAGAAGGGACGGTATTAACTAATGGCGAGTCACTTTGCAGACCGGCTCTGTGAGGCCGTGAAGACCAAGAGGACATCTTTGACAGTCGGGTTGGACCCTGTTTACAGCCGGCTGCCGTCGGCGATAAAGAGCCATCGCGATATGAACGACGAGTTCGATGTGGCTTCAGCCGTCGATGCGATATTCGATTTTTGCACGCAGATGCTGCGAATCATTGCGCCTATGGTGCCGGCCGTGAAGATAAATATCGCCTTCTTTGAGAAGTATCTCTGGGAAGGTGTTGAAACTTACTACTCGCTTGTATCCGAGGCGGATGAGCTGGGTCTGGAGGTAATCGGGGATGTAAAGCGCGGCGATGTCGGCCATACGGCGCAAGCTTACGCCGCAGCCCATCTGGAAAATCCTGAACTGGTCGGCCTGGAGGACACGCTTGCGCCCGATGCGATTACCGTTAACGGCTTTGCGGGCGTCGAGGGTATCGAGCCGTTTGCGGATATGGCCGACCGGCAGGGCAAAGGCGTCTTCGTATGGGTGCGCTCGAGCAACGCCGGGGCGGCGGCCATTCAGGATTTTACCGACGCCCAGGGCCGAAAAATGTACGAAAGAATCGCCGAAATCGTCGGCCAAATCGCCAACAAGCCCGAGCGAATTGGTAATTCCGGTTACAGCAACATTGGGATGGTGGTGGGCGCAACCAGCGGTGAGGTTACAACGGCCCTGCGCGAAAATTACGATAAGGTGTGGTTCCTCGTGCCGGGCTACGGCTCACAGGGCGCCGGCGCCGCCGACTGTGTGCGGTTCTGCAAACCCGACGGCACGGGGGCCCTAATCAACGCATCGCGCTCGATAATTTACGCCTACGAGAAACCGAAGTACAAAGAGCAGTTCGGCGATGACTGGAAAAGATGCATCGAGCAGGCGGTTATCGATGCGAAAGTGGATTTGGCGAATGCAATGCAGACATTGATATAAAGACAAATATCGAATGTCGAACAAGGAATGTCGAATTTCGAACAGGGGGTTTTGGGTTGGCAAAAAAGTTCTGGTTATGGGGCTGGGGCGGTTCGGCGGCGGGGTCGATGTTACCAAGTTTGTCGTGAGCGCCGGCGCAAAGGTGATAGTTACGGATTTGGCCTCGGCTGAACAGTTAGCCGATTCACTCGAACAGCTTGAAGAATTCCCTGAGATTGAATTCCATCTCGGCTCGCACAGGGAAAGTGATTTTGAACAGAATGATATTGTCATAGCTAATCCCGCAGTGCCGCCTGATAACGAATTTGTTGAACTTGCCCGTCGAAACAACAAAATAATCACTTCGCAAATGGAGATTTTCTTCGAGCTTTGTCCTGCACCGATAATCGGCATAACGGGGGCCAACGGCAAAAGCACAACAGCGGCACTTACATCCCATTTGCTAAGAAGTGTGAATCTTAAACCGGGCCACGAGTCACGAGCGACGGGGCACGACAATGTCTGGCTCAGCGGCAATATCGGTGATGAGCCGTTACTGACCGTGATAGACCGAATCGGCAGCAATGATTTGGTTGTGCTGGAGCTGTCAAGTTTTCAAATCGAGCAATTGGCACAAATCGAAAAAGCACCAAATGTCGCTCTTCTGACGAACCTTACACCGAACCATCTCGACCGTTACGGCACGTTTGAAAACTACTGTGCTGCTAAAGAAGGCATATTCAAGTTTCAGGAACTGGATGAAGATTGTCCTGCGGTTTCTATCTTCAACGCTGAAGATAAAATCGGCGTTGAATGGTTTGGAAGGTACAGCAAAGATACCGGCAGGATTTGTATCAGGTTTTCAACTGGCGATGTAAGCGAGGAGATTCGCAGCCGATTCAAGCTGCTTGGTCGAGCCAATCTTTCAAACTTAGCCGCTGCTGTCGCCGTCGCAAGGTATTTTAGTGTTACCGATGAGCAGATAAAAAATTGTCTGCCTGAATTTAAGCCGTTGCCTCATCGGCTCGAACTGGTTGCCGAGATAAAGGGTGTATCGTGGTATAACGATTCCAAAGCAACTACGCCGACAAGTGCGATTGCCTCGTTAGAGGCGTTCGAGAAGCCGGTGATTATCATAGCCGGCGGCTACGATAAGAATCTGCCGTTCGATGAGCTTGGCGAAAAGATAGCCAAAAACGCCAAGGCAGCTATTCTGATAGGCCAGACCGCCGGCAAAATCGCCGAGGCAATAGAGAAAGAATTAGCCACAGAGGGCACAGAGAACACAGAGAAAAAAATAAAAATTGAGATTGTTGATTCATTAACCAAAGCGGTCGAGCTGGCGAATGACCTTGCTCAGGCCGGAGACGTGGTCTTATTAAGTCCCGCCTGCGCCAGCTACGATATGTTTGACAACTTTCAGCACCGCGGCAATGAGTTTGTCAGGTTGGTACGGTGTATGGCCGAGCTATGAGGAAAAGCCAAGTCAGCCGACTCAACCGCTTCGGACGAATCCAGATTTATTTTTCGTTTTCGAGCTTATCGATATATTTACGAGCGTGCTCAAGCGGAAACGCATTGGGCTTGTGAAAATCTTCACCAAGTACAAGACAGTTCTTAAAGGCCTCAAGAGCCTTGTCTTTCTGGCCGTTCTTCATATATGCACGGCCAAGATAAAAATAAGTTGATTCTATCCAGCCCTTCAAGTCCGGATATTCACGAATCGCTTTTTCGAAACTTTCGATAGCTTTTTGATATTTACCCATCGCACCATAGCATATCCCAATCATAGACAAGGCCTCCTCAGCGATATTTTTATCTGGGTATAATTCATAAACCTGTTGAAAGATTGTTATTGCCTCAGAATAATTTTTATCTTTATCATATAGCTTAAAGGCCTTGTCAAAGAGAGCATCAGCTTGTTCCAGATCTTGCTGATTTATAACCTTAGCACCGCCGGGAATCTTGAAATCAAATATTTCGTCCGGGATCTCTTGATTGTAAACAAAGGATTGCGCGTGAAAATTGGGCGCACCCTCACGATTAATATTGAACCAGTGTTTGCCCTCTATAATTAATTTGCTTTCTAAGTCGACCACAAACCAGAACGATGCATTCAATGGTTTGTAACTGCAGGTTACGATGACTCTGTCCGAGCCGGTTTTGGGGTTCTTCTCGTATGTTTCCTGCCAGTTATCGGTTAGTACCTTCAGAACCTCGAGAATCTTGCCGGCTACCCAGGGACTTAGCTCTCTTACTTTGTACCAAATTTGGAGCTCCTTATGAATTTTAGGGCCACTGAAAATCTCGACTTTGTTTGACCTTGGATTATACCCAAAGGCCAGATTATTACGAACAACAGCTACCTCTCTCTCGCACTCGTATCGCATATTAAATGACTTGCGGTTTTGCCCGCTGAATTTAATCCAGCATTTGAACGGAATCGGCTTGGAGTCATAGATCGACAAACCTGTGATTTTAACTGTCTTAATCTGCTCTAACGCTTCAACGGTTTGCTCAATTGCCCATGCTGGTCTTGTTGACCACTCGATAAAAATCACGCCTAACAAAGCAATCAGTATCACCATAGCAGCTGCAAGTTTTGTAAATGGCCTTTTCATAATTGTTCTCCAGATATTCGGCGCAGTTGCAGCCGATTTTTCTTTCTTAGAGTTTTCAAATGCTTTGAGGGTATTGTTCAGCACGGCTTCGTCCGTCTTCGCATTGGTATCAATGTCTATGTTCTTAATTAGCTTCCCTATGTTTTTTGCTGGTTTCATAATTCGGCCTCATTAGCTAAAATTGACCGCAGCTTATCCAGTCCGTAGCGGTACCTGCTCTGGACAGTGTTAATTGAAGCATCCTGTAATTGGGCAATTGCCTTGAATCTCATTCCGGCATGGGCGTGCAGGGATATTGCCTCTCGCTGCTCGTATGGAAGCTGACAAAGTGCATCGTTCAATCGCCTCAATCGCTCGCTGTAAATAATCCATTGTTCTGGCCTTTTTAAATTTGATTCGGCTGATTTTGCTTCATCCGGCTCGACAGTTTCCTGCCGTTTTCTTGCACGGAGCCGGTTGCGTGCACGATTAGCTACGCAGGTTGCCAGATAGCTCTTCAGGTTGCCGGAGGCCTTGATTCTGTCCGCCGATTGCGCGAAAGAAACGAAGCAATCCTGGACAACGTCATCAGCGGCATAGGTGTCATTCAAAAGGGCGCTTGCCAGCTTGAGCAAATCATTTTTGTACTTTTTATAGATGCGACACAGTGCCTCGCTGCTGCCGCACTTAAATCTCCAGATGAGCAGCTTGTCTTCTATCATCTAAACCCTGCACGCTTCACTTAAAACGAACGTTCGCCACTTATAATACAATCGAACCGGCTGTTTTAGTCTAAATAAAATCAATTTTTGCTGGCATTTGCCTTAAATCGGCGGTTGATTATAGGAACAAGTCCGCCGAAAACCGGAAAAGCTGTAAAAAAACCCAATCAGGCCGGTGCTTATTCTAAACTAAAAACGGCTTAATCGGCCTTATCAATTCGGTCAGCAGCGATTTTCCCGGCAATCGCTCGTAAAGTCGCCCCTTAAATCTGTCGATTTGCAATCAACGAAACTAAAGGGTTACTGGGGATTTACAATGGACGAAAATATGGAGCGAAGAACCGAGCAGAGACTGCGTTATCATTGGCCTGTCTGGTTCGCCGAGGACTTTAACGAGGTGCTTTCGCAGGGTCAGATGGTTGACATTTCAAGCGCCGCTGCGGCCTTTACCTGTCATGCCGACGAGAACTGTCCGTATCAGGGCGAGCAGCTAACTGCCCGCTTTAGTGTGCCCCGCTTCGGGCAGGGAGAGGCCTTCGATATGGCAAGTTTCACTCGCACAGGCAGGGTCTGTCGGGTCGATAACGTAAATGGGTTCCTGCGCCGCATTGCACTTCAGTTTGCGGAACCCCTGCCTTTCAGGCCCGGCGAGCAGGCCGACAGTAAATCCGATGAACAGCAGCGACTCAAGGCCGTAACGATATGATTTAATCGTTGGTTGTTGGTATTTAGCCGTTGGTTGTTGTGTGTCGCTATCGCAGGGTAGCGGCCCTTACCGTTCTTAATGTACAGCTTCCATTTCTCAATTTTTAATTTCCAATTTTCGATTTTTGACCTTAATATACCGCTATGCTGGAAAAAGGGCTTGTTCAGATTTATACCGGCGACGGCAAGGGCAAAACAACCGCCGCATTTGGGCTTGCGCTGCGTGCTGCCGGCCAGGGCAATAAGGTCCTGATTTATCAGTTTCTCAAACCGCCGTCACTTGATATCGGCGAGAGGTTTGCGCTTCAGTTGGGAGCGGTAAGAATCAGGGTCGAGGCGCTCGATGTCCCCTGGGATATGTCCAAGTCCCTCGAAGATGAAAAGGCCGTGAGTAAAATTCAAGGTGCAATCAGCGAGGCCCTTGAGAGAATTGCACAGACCGCCGAAAAGAGATTTTACGATGTTTTAATACTTGATGAGATTGTATTTTGCCTTTCAAAAGGCCTGGCCAAGCTTGAGGACGTCAAAAATATCATTGACAGACGGCATCCTTCTGTTGAGATTGTTCTAACCGGCCGGGGCGCCACGGATGAATTGATAGAACTGGCGGATTTGGTTACCGAAATGAAAAATATCAAGCATCCCTTTGATAAAGGGACAGCCGCCAGACGTGGAATAGAGTATTAGCGTATAGGAACTGTTTGCTATGGGTAAAAGTATTGGTGTGATTATCTGTGCCGCCGGGCGAAGCAATCGGTTCGGCGGAAAAAGAAAAAAGCCGTTTGTCGATGTGGCCGGCAGGGCGGTCTTCCTGCGAAGTGTCGAGCTTTTCTCTAACCGCGACGACGTCAAACAAATCCTGTTAGCCATCCCGCCTGAAGACGAAGAGCTGGTGGACGTCAAGTGGGGGGTGAACCTGAAGTTTTTCAACGTGAAAATTTGCTTCGGCGGCGCCGAGCGTTTTGACACCGTAAAAGCGGCGCTGCAGCTTATCAAAGACGATATTGACCTTGTAGCCGTCCACGATGCCGTGCGGTGCTGCGTAGCGGAGAAGTGGATTGACGATTGTATAGCTGTTGCTGCTAAAACCGGCGCAGCGATTTTAGCGGCCCCTTTAGTAGCGACTATAAAGCAGGCGAAGGATAATACAATTATCAAAACCGTTGATAGAGCAGGCCTCTACGAGGCCCAGACGCCGCAGGTCTTCGAGACCTCGCTGCTAAAAAAGGCATACGGCAACCTTGAAAATCTCGACAAGGGCAAAATCAGCGATGATTCCCAGCTAATCGAGGCATTGGGCGAAAAGGTATCAATCGTGGAGACGGACTCATCGAACATCAAGATTACCCGCCAAAGTGACATTGCGGTTGCCGAGGCGATACTTAAGTCCCGCCCGAAGCCGAAGCCAAAAGGCCCCGCAGGCCCATACATCGAAGCGCAATGGTAGGTTTTCAAAAGTAGAAGAATTATTGAAGGTAGAAAATTTAATGAGGACATTAAGTTATTTGGCGATGGCAGTTGTTTTAATGGTGTTAATGGAAGTATCTGCGGGCTGCGCCGCATTAACGAAGCCGAAGGGCAATGAAAAGATGCCTTTGGTTTTTCAAGCGGACTTTGAGGATGGCAAGCTCGACGATTGGCAGGCCACCGACCCGGCCGCTTGGCGAATCGAGGAAGGCCGGGGCGGCAAGGTACTTTCCCTGTTTGGAAAAAGCGATTACAAACCGCAAGTTCGCTCACCTTACAACATCAATATCGCCGGGGACGTAAATGTAAGCAGTTTCGTAATGGAGCTTCGGATGCGCTCGACAAGGCCCTACAATCCCAACCGCGACCTGTGTGTCTTCTTCGGATACCAGGGGCCGACACGTTTCTATTACGCCCACATCGCCGACAAGGCGGACAACGTCCACAACGCGATACACATCGTTGACGGCGCCGACCGTGCATCGATTGCAAAGACCCGAAACCGGGGCAATAGCTGGCAGGACGGCTGGCACAAGGTCAAATTAGTCCGTGATGTTGATAAAGGCACTATCGAAGTGTACTTCGATGATATGGATACGCCCGTAATGACCGCCGTCGATAGCCGCCTTAAATGGGGCAAAATCGGCGTCGGCTCGTTCGACGATACCGGCCAGTTCGACGATATTACGCTATGGGGCCGGAAGGTAATCAACTGATGACTATTGATTATTGATTCCGCCTTTTTTCTTTTTTTGGGCGAAATTCGCATTGACAAAACCTGTATGTTTACGCTATAGTTATCATTAAGGCAGAAGATATGAAGTATTATACCTTTGAGGTAGTAATCGAGAAAGAAGATGGTGGGCAGGGCTATTATGCCTACAGCCCTACTCTGCCGGGCTGTTTTTCAAACGGGCCAACTATTGAAGATTGCCGCAGGAATATTCGAGAGGCAATCCAGCTTCATATAGAATCGCTTGCAGAACGTTCTCAAGAAATACCTCAGGCAGAGAAGTTAGTGCATGTAGAAGAAATCTCTATCGGTCTGCCCCGATGAGCCCCAAAATTCCAATCGTTACCGCTAAAGAACTCATACGGGCATTGAAACGTGCTGGTTTTTCTGAAGACCGTCAGAAGGGCAGCCACCTTACGCTTATAAACCCTAAAACCAACAAAACTGTTACTATACCAGTCCACACAGGCGTTGACATTGGGAAAGGTCTGCTCAAAAAGATTATTACCGAAGCCGGCCTGACAACTGAAGAGTTCATAAATCTTCTTTAGCGACTTCCTGGAACTTTCTTGATACCGGCTCGGGCCTCAATCTGAATACTATCAGCTTTTGCGGCCTTTTTTCTTTTTCACACCTGACTTTTGTGCTAAAATTCCCCCAACAAAACCTCAAGCGTTATCAAGGACGTGTTATGGCCAAGTCAGACATACAGAGTTATCAAGCCACAGTAAAGCCAGCTCATAGGTATGAGGTAGTCGGCGTCAAAATAAACCCGGGCATAGCGGGCAAAAAATTCCACTTCATCGGCGCAGGCGGCGTCGGGATGAGCGGGCTGGCCAGGCTGCTGATAAAAAATAAGGCGATTGTTGCCGGCTCGGACCAGACAGCCAGCGGCGTTACAGACCGGCTCTGTCAGCTTGGTGCCGATATAAGAATCGGCCACATCGCCGGCAATCTCAACCCGGATACGGATGCGATTGTCATCTCGGCAGCCGTAAAAGAAGATAATCCCGAATTGAAACTGGCACGCAAAAGGGGATACAAGGTTTATAAATACGCCGAGATGCTGGGGATATTGTGCAATCGCTATGACGGCATAGCTGTGGCCGGCACCCACGGCAAAAGCACGACAAGCGGCTGGCTTACCTACTGTCTAAAACAAGCCGGCCTCGACCCGAGCTTTATCATCGGGGCTGAAATAACTCAGTTGGCCGGCTCCTCCGGCGTCGGAGACGGCAAATTCTTCGTCGCTGAGGCCTGTGAATACGACCGCAGCTTCTTAAACTTAAAGCCCAAAATCGCCTGCATACTAAATATCGAGCAGGACCACCTCGACTACTACAAAGATGAGAACGAGATAGTCAGCGCCTTCGGCGAGTTTGCCTTCGGCATAAAACCGGGTGGTGTGCTGATTGCCAACGGCGAGGACCCGAATGTGGCCGGGGTTATCAGTAAATTACCGCCTGATTTACGATGTGAAACCTTCGGACTTGATAAAGGTTGCAATTTTTCGGCTCGGAACATTCGGCTAAAAGATGGGCTTTACAGCTTTGACGTCTATCATAACGGCAGATTGTTAGGGGCAACGCAGATTTCCCTGCCCGGCAAACACAACATCTTGAATGCCCTGGCGGTGGTTGCTATGGCGGTCAATGCCGGGCTCGAACCCCGGCAGGTGCTGCGGTTACTGCCTGATTTCACCGGCATCGACCGCCGGCTGATGCTAAAGGCCACGGTCGGCCAAATAACGGTCCTCGACGATTACGCTCACCACCCGACCGAAATCAAGGCGTCGCTGGCTGCGATACGCGACAGGTTCCAGCCGAGCCGCCTGTGGTGCGTTTTTCAGCCGCATCAGTACAGCAGAACGAGATTTTTACTTGATGATTTCGCAGAAAGCTTTAAGCTTGCCGATATTACTATTGTGCCGGAGATTTATTTCGTCCGCGATACCGAGGCCGAGAAAGAAGAGGTCAACTCGCAGGTTCTGGTCGAGAGAATGCGGGCTAACGGAACGGAAGCGATATTTGTCGACGGTCTTGGCCGGATTTGCGATTATCTAAAGCAAAACGTAACCGCCGGCGAGCTGGTGGTTACTATGGGTGCAGGTGATATTTGGAAGGTGGCAGATGAATATATTCAGTGGATTAGAAGAGATAGTTGAAACCGACTATCAGTTGGCCAAGGAGACGTGGTATGGGCTGGGCGGGCCGGCCGATTATTTTATCAGGCCGAAGACGGTCAAACAGCTTAAAGAGGTGGTCCGCCGGTGCAGTGAGAACAAAATCCCGATTTACGTGATGGGCCTCGGCTCCAACCTGCTGATTAGCGATGAGGGCCTGCGGGCAGCGGTGATAAAGCTTAAGGCGGATGAATTCGAGCAGATACGCTTCGATGGTGAGCAGCTCACCGCCTGGGCCGGTGTGGAATTGAGCAAATTGGTTCTGACCTGTGTGCAGAAGGGACTTTCAGGCATCGAGGCGTTAACGGGAATACCGGGCTCGGTCGGCGGAGCGGTGAAAATGAATGCGGGCGGCAACTTCGGCGACATCGGCGCAGTGGTAGAGGCGGTCAGCTTGATGGATGGCAGCGGAAATGTCTTTGAGAAGAGCAAGCCGGTCTTGGGTTTCGATTACCGCCGGACAAACATCACCGCAAAGTTTATTTTGAACGCCAGCTTGAAGCTTAACACCGCTGACCCTGAGCAGGTTATACGGACGGTAAAAGAGATATGGATTTATAAAAAGAATAATCAGCCGTTAAATACGATAAATTCCGGCTGTATATTCAAGAATCCGAGAGGGGTCTCAGCCGGCGCCCTCATAGACAGAGCGGGGCTGAAGGGTCTGCAAATCGGCGGGGCGGTCGTCAGCGAAAAGCACGCAAATTTCATAATCGCACAAAAGGGCTGTCAAAGCCGTGACGTTATGAGATTGATAGATGCCATAAAAGAACGGGTCAAAGAGCAGTTCGATGTCGAACTCGAACTCGAAATAGAAATCTGGAAATAGTTGCTCGTCGCTGCACCGTCGGATGTCTTTCGGAGTGTCCCGTTTTCGACACGAAGCAAAAGTAAATTGAAAATAGAAAATAGTAAATTAAAAGTGGCCGTCCTTATGGGCGGCATCGGCGAAGAGCGTGACATCAGCATCCGGAGCGGGCAGTGTGTCGCTGGGGCCTTAAAGCAGGCCGGGCTTAATGTTGTCACTTCTGATATTGGGCCGGAAAATCTGAATATACTGGAAGATAACACCATCGACGTATTCTTTATTGCCCTGCACGGCAGATTCGGTGAAGACGGCCGGCTCCAGCAGATACTCGAAGATAGGGCCCTTGTTTATACCGGCAGCGGGCCGGAAGCAAGCAGATTGGCCTTCGACAAGTTAGCCGGCAAAAAACGCTTTATTGAGGCCGGCATAGAAACGCCTGCGGCAATTGAATTCGAGCCCGACATCGACATTGTCCGGTTTGAAAATCAGCTCCGCCGGCTTGCAGACAGATTCGTAATAAAGCCGCTAAGGCAGGGAAGCACCATTGGCGTGGCTATCGCCGACGACCCCGGCGCTGCGATAAAAGCCGCCCGGAAATGCTCGAGCGAATTCGGCGACTGTATGATTGAGCAATTCATACCCGGCAGGGATATAACAGTTGGTATATTGGAGAATCGGGCGATGCCGATTATTGAGATTAGAAGTAAGAGCGGCTTTTATGATTATCACGCAAAGTACATAGACGAAGAAACACAGTTTCTTTTCGACACGATAGACCAGCCCTCTCTAACAGCGGAAATCAAGGTTGTAGCGCTCGATTCTTTCAACGTCCTCGGCTGCCGCCACTTCGGGCGGGTCGATTTCATCCTCGGCGACGATGGAATCGCTTATGTCCTTGAGGTCAATACCATCCCCGGCCTGACAGCTCACTCGCTTTTACCCAAAGCGGCGGCAAAGGCCGGTCTTTCAATGAGTGGTTTGTGCATAAAAATCATCGAGGCAGCACATTCATCACCCGTCAACCGTGAAGCGTGAAGCGAGGTACAAGATACGCTTCACAATACCTGCTTTCGCAGGCACAAGGATGCGAGACAACAATGGCCAGGAGAAGAAAAACAAAAACTAAAACGAGAAAAACGTCGTTCAAGCTCGGCATCTCGAAAAGAAAAAAAAGACGAAGGATAATTAACCCACCGAGCCTGATAGGCATCTTAAAACTATTAGCCGTGATTTGTGTCTTTGCTGTCGTGGCAATCGGCCTTGTATTTCTGAATCGATATGTAAAAAAGACCGTCCCCGTCTCGCAAAGTTCGGCATCTCTAAAACTGGTGAATGTCCCCGGCTGGGTCAGCGAACAGCTTAAAGAGAAGGTTTACGCAGCGGCCGCCGCCGGCGGTGAGGATTTGAAACTTGATGAAGGTGCCGCACGGTTGGTCCAGCAGAATATCGAGACACGGATTACCTGGCTGGACGACGTAGAGGTGCGGGTCGGCCACGATGGTATCTACATCGAAGGGCGATGGCGAAGGCCGATGGCCCTGGTCAAACGAGGTCTGCAGGGTTTCTACGTGGATGCTGAGATGGTTGTGCTGGATTTTGTGCCGGTACCTGCTCTGTCGGTAGTGAAGGTGGAAGGGCTGTCGGTAGAACCAACGGCGCCGTCGCCGGGCCGGGTCTGGCAGAAGGACGATTTGGCCGCAGCTATAACTATATTGGCCCGGCTCGACTGGATGGACAAGTCCGTCACGCCTGACAAGCCGTTGCTTGATGAAATCGCCCGCATTGATGTGAGCAATTTTAACGGCCGACAAAACAGCAAAACCGCACACATCATTCTTTACACAAAAGACAACACCGAAATTATATGGGGGGCCGAATTCGGCACCTGGCAGCGATACCTGGAGGCGAAGGACGAGGAGAAACTGGCCAATCTATACGGCTACTACAAAGAGCACGGCTCACTGTCGGGCGACGCAAGATACATCAACCTGCAGTACTCGCAGGACCGTGTCTCTCTGCCGGTTGACAAGTATTAGCCCCGCACCTACTTTGAAAGCCCACTATCGAACAAATCCGAAGGTTCGTGTAAAAAGCTACCCTCGAAAATATATGATGGTGAAATTTCAAAGTAGGTGCGGGGTCGCCAGGTCACTATAGCAATAGGGGATTTGGAATTCTTCACAGATTGACTTGAATTTTTTCAGCGCCGATTCGCTCAGTCTGCTTTGGAAATCCGTATCAGCTTTGCAGCAGAAGATTCTACATCCCGCAAAGCGATATTCATAAACGGTGCATTTACCGTCCAGAAGATAGGGACACCGATTGGCTGTCATCGGCCTTATATTTTTGCCGCACAGGTTTGCAGCCAAATACATCACTTCCGGCGTGGTAACAAATAAACGGTGGTCGAGATTGGCGAAATCACAGCACCTTCCGCAGCCGTCACAGAGACCGTTATAACCGCCGGTTTGCGAATCCAGCCAGTTGTAGATTTCAGCTACCTTCTTTAGCGGTTGACGGTTGGTTGTCATTTTGCCACCATTTTTTTGCCTTCTTGATTTTTTCTATCTCCCGATGGCTGTAATGCCTGCCGCGATTGATGCCGGCGCATTTTTGGTTTGTCTTGTTCCAGGTGTAGGGGCTTGTTAAGTTGCTCGGCCAGAAGGGCCATATCCTGCACTGGCTCGGCCGAACAGGGTAAATCATACATCTTTTCTGGCCGTCAATTTCCCGCAAAAATACGCAGTCCTTATTGTCGGTCTGTTCGATAATCGTTGTCCGTAAGCCCACGCGATTGAGATACTTTCGCCGTATCTGCTCGGTTGTTTCTTTAAGAAAATCTGCGATAAGTTGTATCTCCGGCTTGGTTACCCAGATATACCCCTCACCCGGCCCGGCGCAGCACGCCCCGCACCGCTGGCATTCAAAATGCAAACCCGCAGCATACCAAGGTGTTTTATTTCTATTTTTAGCCACAGAGGTCACAGAGAACACGGAGAATATAATTTATTTTTTGATTTCTCGGCCACAGAACCTGTCCTGAGCGAAGCCGAAGGATTTCACAGATTAACACCGATTTTTTAAAGTTCATTGTTCATATTTCGTTGTTCGGATACAAAAGAGGCTGAAGCGGGCCATGTAGCTAAAAACTTAAAGCAAAAAGCGAAAAACTAAAACGTAAAATTCAAAAGTATCGACGATTTGCGATTTGTAAGGGAGATGAAATTGCTTCGCTGCCCGTAAAGCTCGGCTATCTTCCGTTTGAACTCTTTAAGTATCTGCTCTATTTTCATAATATGTCCTGAGTATTTTATCGAGTCTTACTGCTCGAATTATACAAAAATCGGCAGGACCCAGCAACTGTCGTTTGCTTGTCAAAGCAGGTACAGCGAAGGGAGTCGTATGTGTACTATTATCGGAAAGACTGCCTAAAATTTTATTGCACTTCTAACACATCCCCTCGATAGCCAAGATGCTCAAGCAATCGTCTGGCACTATTGATACAGTTTGCAGTACTATAATGAACTTCGATATATAGTCCGTTGGATAGTCTTTTGGGTGCCCTAAAATCATCTCCGTATCTGTGTTTTGGTTCTATGTTTATTAGATGTCTGTTACGCCCAATTGGTATAGGACACTTGTTTCTCGTCAGTTTTCCCTTCGTAATAAGCCATTCTGCGGTGTTTGTTAATATCTCATATGAATTTCTGATTTTAAAAGTATCATTACCGATTCTCACTTTTCTAGGAGGCGGCACAATAGGTGGCTCAATGGGACCAACGCCCCCTCCTTCTCCCATAGACTCGGGAGTGATTAGTTCCTTAATTTTTTCTTTTAGGAAATCCTCAATTTCCAAAGATTCAAATTCATAGTCTGGATAACCTTCTTTGATCAATTTATCAAAAACTGGAATCAAGCCTCTAATCATTTCTTTAGGCTCGTCTACCAATGATTGCCAAATTTCGTCCAATATTCGGAGTTTCTTTATAAGATTTTCAATATTTTCGATGTTCGCTTTAGAGATTGTGTTAAGTTTCCTTATAGTTGCTGATAACTCATCGCTTTCGATGTCTGTTTTCCAAACTATTCGCTCTGACATTGTGGTGCCTTCTTGAAAGGCTCTGAAGAGTATCCAAATAGCGCCGTTGGTCAAAACACCATATTTCATCCCTTCTCCGAAGCAATATTTTGCCAGTTGACGTATAACTTCTTTTTGCTCTATATCCACGGATAGTTTCTTTGCTTCGAGGAAGAGGACTTTATTACCATTTTTTATGAGTGAGTAATCTGGGATGCCTTCTTCCGTAGAGACATTTGGCTGCACTTCTTGAGGATTTTCAGGGTTCCACTCGAAACTTCTTAGGATAGGATTTATTATCTGGTCTCTCACTGCCATCTCATTTTGTTCATACAGAGAACGAAATTTTTTCATCCTCTCAACAACTACTTCCAATGTTTCTTTCAGCATTTTCATTACTCCTCATTTCGTTAGTATTCAATAACTAATTTATGCTTCTATTGCAAGCTAAATCATGGCTTCAACCAGTTCGTTTCGACTCGTGAACTTATTTTACCACTTCAGGACAGCACCGGTGTCGGCGCTGGTGGCCATCGAGGCGTATTTTGCGAGGTAGCCCTGTGTAATTCGCGGCTTCGGCGGCTTCCAACTCTTTTTGCGTTCGGTGAGTTCTCCGTCAGATAGCTTTACGCTTATCTTATTGTTGGGGATGTCAATCTCTATTATGTCACCGTCCTTTAGCAATCCGATAGGCCCACCCACCGCCGCTTCAGGACTAATATGGCCGATGCAGGCGCCTCGTGTGCCGCCGCTGAACCTGCCGTCCGTAATCAGCGCAACGGATTCACCTAATCCGGCTCCAATAATATAGCTTGTCGGCGAGAGCATCTCCTGCATACCCGGCCCGCCTTTAGGCCCTTCGTAGCGAACCACCACGACATCGCCTTCTTTTACCTTGCCGGCCAAAATCCCTTCGCAGGCCTGTTCCTGGCTGTCGAAGATAACAGCAGGCCCCGTGTGGGTGAGCATCCCTGCTGCCACGCCCGCCGTCTTGACTACACCGCCATTGGGAGCGAGGTTGCCCGTCAGGATTGCTAATCCGCCCGTCTTTGAATATGCGTTGTCAAGCGTGTGAATGACGTCCGTATCTTTGATTTCTGCCTCGGCGATTGTCCCGCCGAGCGTCTTCCCGGTTACCGTCAGACAGTCGGTATTTAAAAGCCCCGGCACCTTGCTGATTTCCTTCAGTATCGCGCTTATACCGCCCGCTGCATCGACATCCTCCATGTGGAACCTGCTCGAAGGCGCCACCTTACAGATATTGGGACACCTGGCGCTGATGGCATTTATTTTTTCAAGGTCGTATTTGATGCCGGCCTCATTAGCCACCGCTAACGTGTGCAAAATGGTATTTGTCGAGCCGCCCATCGCCATATCCAGAGCCAGCGCATTGTCCACTGATTTTTCATTGATTATATCTAATGGCTTGATGTCTTTCTCGATAAGTGACAAAATCTGCCCGCCCGCTTTTTTGTAGAGTTCTTCTCTTTTCGGATTTATCGCCAGGATTGTGCCGTTGCCCGGCAGGGCGATGCCAACCGCCTCGCAGAGACAGTTCATCGAGTTGGCGGTGAACATCCCGGAGCAGCTTCCTCGGCCCGGACAGCCGGTATGTTCGAGCTCTTTGAGGGTCCTCTCGTCGATTTTACCGGCGTTGAACTCGGCGACGCCCTCGAATATGCTGATAAGGTCAACGGTTTTTCCATCGCTGGTCTTCCCGGCTGCCATAGGCCCGCCGGAGACAAAAATCGTCGGGATATTCAGCCGAACCGCCGCCATTAACATACCCGGTATGATTTTGTCGCAGTTGGGGATACAGATAAGCCCGTCGAAACAGTGTGCCCGTGCCATAGTCTCGACCGAGTCGGCGATGATTTCACGAGAGGCCAGAGAATACTTCATACCCGTATGGCCCATCGCAATCCCGTCGCAGACCGCTATGGTATTGAACTCGAACGGCGTCCCGCCCGCGTCGCGGACGGCCTGCTTGACAATCTCAGCAACCTTGTTCAGGTGAATGTGCCCCGGCACTATCTCACAGAAACTGTTGGCGATGCCGATGAACGGCTTGTTAATATCGTCTTCGTTAAGACCGCAGGCGTAAAGCAGGCCCCTGTGCGGCGCCCGCTGAAGACCTCTTTTAACTGTATCACTTCTCATAATCCGGTTTCTCCAAAAAAGGTTCGCAAAATAACCTCAAAAGCACAAATCATTGATTCTAATTCCTAATTGGTGGCAAATAAAGAAAAATCGGTTGTCTTTGAGAAAACAAAGCGTATAATTACAAGCCGGTTTGCTATGCGACCCAAAATTTATACGGAGACTAAGTGATGGTTTCTTCTAAAAGGATAAGATTTTTGGCAGATTTGGTTGGTGCTTTAGTTTGTCTGCTTTTCCTGGCGGCGGGCTGTGCCCAGACCGCCACCTTGACATTGAAGTTTACCCCGCAGGATTTGACAACTTATAAGGTGGTAACGCTGACGCAAAGAGGCATTGAATTCGAGGGCTCCGTCTCGGAGAAAGAAGACGCCTTTAAGGGAGGCCGTAACCAGGAAGGAACCGAAATGACCTTTACTCAACAGATTCAAAGCGTTGATGATAAAGGCAATGCCGTCGCAAAGATTACAATCGAGGCCCTGAAGTATCATTCTACGGTTAAGGACAGAGCCGTTCTGGACTTCGACAGCTTAAAACAAGAAGACCGGCGCAATCCCCTGGCAAGGCTAATCGGCCAGAGTTATACTATAAAAATTGCCCCAACAGGCGAAGTTACAGAAGTCATTGATGTAGAAAAGGCACGAGATGCAGTTAAGGGCGACTACATAGCTGATATAGCTGCATCGAAGCTGTTCTCCCCCGATGCAATCAAAGAACGGCACGGACTTATGGCCCTGCCTGTCAGCGGTAAGAACCGCCTGCGAACAGGCGATAGCTGGAGTAGCATAAAGAGCTTTTCTTTCGGTATAATGGGTATAAAATCGTACGAAAGAATTTATACCCTTAAAGGACTCGAAGCTGACAACGATAGACAGATTGCCGTCGTCGAGATGGACGCTATCCCCACCGCAGAGACGGCGCAACGTCTGCACGAGCAGCAGGCGGCGTATGAGTTCTTAAAGATGTTCGATAATACTGAAACGTATGCCGGCCAGCTAATACTCGATTTGACCACCGGCAAAGTCGAAAAGTGTCTTGAAAAGCTCCTGAGCGAATGGGTGATTGTTGACCCGTGGGCCGACCAGGACGACAAAGAGCCCGCTGTGATGAGAATGAGTGCCACCCGTCTTTACCGGCTCGAAAAGATTGATTAAGAACCAGTGAAGACGGCAGGATTGGTTTTGAAATCGGTTTGTTAAGATTGAATTAGTTGAAGGGAGCAAAATTGAGAACTTTACTGATTATTTTCACGGTTATTACCCTTGGTGCTCTTTCTGGTTGTGCAAGCGTAGCCGAGCAGAAAGAACTGTTTACCGTAGATTTCCAGCAGGGCCAAATGCTGCGGTATAAGTTTGTCTCCAGCAGAAAGATTGACGTTAATTGGAACCCGACAAAGGCCGGGGCCAAACCGCCCAAGGAGCGGGTCGGCAAATCCTCCGAGTCGATGGAAATAGTCGTTGCCTATACGCCTGTCGAAGTGGACCCCTATGGCCTTACGACCATCGAGGCGACCTGCGAATCCGTAAGAATCAGACGAAGCCCCACCAAACGCCGGCTGGTTGTGATAGGAGATGCGGCGCAAGCATTCTCACACAAAACTTACAGGTTTACTGTCGGCCCTACGGGCAAAATAGAGGACCATTCGCAATTGGACCGGCTAATCCGCGAAATCGGCAAAAAGGCATTTCGCTCCGAAAGCAAAAAAGAGAGAATCAAAGAGCCCGATATGATAAGCGATTTTATCGCTACGCAATGGTTCCTCTGGGATTCGGTTGCCGGCATAGAAAAACCCGCCAAGGGCGTCAGTGTAGGCCACATCTGGCAGTCCAAACTCTCCGTGCCTACTCCGATGGTAATGCGAAAGGCAAGGGATGTTACCTATACGCTCGATGAAATCCGCCAGGGCGAACAGCACCGATTAGCTGTGATACGCAGCTCTTATTCGCTTGCCGAATCAGTCCCCCGAAGCTGGCCTGTACCTTATTCCGGCAGATTTCAAATGAGCGGCAGGTTCGGCTTCCTCAGGGGATATAAAGTCCTCGATTTACAGGGCCACGGCGAGGAACTGTTTAATATCGATGCAGGCAGAACGGAGCGATATAATCAGCAGTACAAAATGTTGTTAGAGGCCTCTTACCCGATGGGCATCGGCGTAAATCCCCGAATAACTATTGACCAGGAATTGACAATGCAGCGCCTCGAATGATTGGCAGCCGGTGATTGGTAAGTGGTAGCTGGTGAGCGGAAAACCAGTTAACCAATCACCAGTTAACCAATTAACCAGTTAACCAATTAACCATAACAGCGGAGGTGATTACAGGTTGAAACGATATAATCTATGGGCGCCGTGGCGAATGAAATACATTCAGGGTCTAAACGAAAGCAAGGATTGCTTCATCTGTCATAATTTGAAGAATCCGCAGAGTGATGATGAAAACCTCGTGTTGTGGCGCTCAACACACTGTATCGTGGTGCTGAATCGCTTTCCCTACAATAATGGCCATTTACTGATAGCGCCGGCCCGCCACATCGCCGACCTTGACCAGGCAACCGACGAGGAACTGCTGGAATTAGTCAAACTGACAAGGCAATCGCAGAAGGTCTTGTCTCTGGCGCTCAAGCCGCACGGCTTCAATGTCGGGATGAACTTCGGCCGATGCGCCGGCGCAGGACTGCCCGACCATCTCCATATCCACATCGTTCCACGGTGGGACGGAGACACAAATTTTATGGACGTTTGCAGTGGTACCGATGTCATCAGCCAGTCGCTGACAGAGCTTTTAGAGCTGTTAAAACAAACAAGCAAAGAACATAATCTGCCCTGTTTATAGATTCGCTGTGCGCCGTCAGTGGTGCATATCGCGATGTACGATGCCAATGAGTATTTCTGGAGAACTTGCTGATTATGCGGTCAGTGAAAGTTCGAGTCAAGGCCGCACACATCCGGAAAAGCCGCACCGCTACCGCTCGGATTTTGAGCGCGACCGCGACCGTATAATCCACTGCGAGGCCTTCCGCCGTCTCGAAGGCAAAACCCAGGTATTCACCCCGGGTCTGGACGATAGTTACCGCAATCGCCTTACCCATAGTATCGAAGTTGCGCAAATCGGCAGAACTATCGCAAAAGCGATTGGCTTAAACGAAACCCTCACCGAGGCGATATGCCTGGCACACGACCTGGGACACTCGCCCTTCGGCCACGCCGGCGAAAGGGTCCTTAACAATCTAATGGCCGAATTCGGCGGATTTGAGCATAACCACCAGGCGTTGAGAATTGTCGATTTGCTCGAGCATCCGTATCCGGATTTTGTCGGCCTGAACCTTATGTACGAAACCCGTCTCGGATTGGCCAAACACCGAAGCCCCTACGATAGCCCCGCGGATACCACCTTCAGCGAGCCCAACTGCTCGCTTGAGGGTCAGGTCGCCGATGTTGCCGACCGTATCGCCGTAAACTCCCACGACCTCGAAGACGGTATGCGGGCAATGCTGATTTTAGATGAGCAATTAAAAACCGTCGAGATATTCACGGAAGTGCAAAACCGCATAAATGCCCACAAAATAAAGTATCAATCCGTAGGCAGGACAAGAACAGCAAAGGCGATTATTGATAAGCTCGTTAGCGACTGTATCGAGACAAGCAAAAAAACTCTCGCCGGTGCAGACATAAAGACGGTTGAGGATGTTTATCGCCGCAGCGAAAATTTAATAGTGCTTTCAGCCGAAAGCGATGCAAAGCTCGCCGAGTTGGAAAAGTTTTTGCTGCGGAACTTTTATCAGCACAAACTGCTGATGCAGACAGCACGACAGGTGGAAGATTGGCTCGGACGGCTTTTTGAAAAGCTCTGTCAAAAACCGAAGCTAATGACGGATTATTTTCAGCACCTGATACCTCGACAGGGACTTCAGCGGACGGTTTGTGACTACATTTCCGGTATGACCGACAGGTTCTGCCTGAAAATGCTCGAAGACCCCGTCCCATAGTTGCCAGCTTGTTCCGGAAGGCACTCTCGAAGAAAATGAGCCCAATCTTTTGCAAATATTATTCGCTACTCTCGGTGAATTCTCTAATCCGTTTCTCTGCGAACTCTTTCCACTGCTGATGCTCGCCTTCTTTTTTGATGGCCTTGACGGCCTCCTGATAAAGCACCAGCGCCTCATCCCTGCGGTGCAGACGCTTGTCCAGAACAAATGCCGCCTTGAACCTCGCGGGATAAACCGTATCGGGCTCCCATTGATACGTCCTTTGGTAGTACAAAAGGGCTATCGTATAGTCCTTGAAATATTCGTAGATTATCCCCGCCCGGTAAGCTGCGTCATCAATCTTGTCGCTGGAGGGGTGCTTTCTTATCAGTTGATTGTATTTGTCCAAAGCCAGCCGCAATGATTCTTCGTTTTTGAGAAGAGGCAACGGCCCCGCTTTCCTTTCAAGCCCAAGACCCTCTTTGTAAAGCTCGTCGGCATCAGCGATGGTGGTGCTCGCTTTAAGGTCCGGACCCGCTACGCCGGCCTCAATGATATAGTTGTATTGCGGCATAGCGTCCAGCGCCGCCAGCTCCTTTTTGGCCCACAGCAATTTCATATTGTTGCCCGTCTTGATGTAATGCTTTTTCAGCAGCTCAAGGCCCTGCCGATACGCCTGCCGGTTGACCGCCACCTGTTCGACAACATCGGTCTCGCCGGCCCCCGCAACCTTGATTGCAGCCGTCTCTGTGGATTGTTTGGCGCCGGCCGCCACGAGCTGCGCCCTGCCGCTGTCGATTGACACACAGCCCGCCAATACACTTAATAATACTACGAGCGCCACGGTCAAAATTGTCCTTGTCATAATGACCTCCTTTCAATCTTGTGCATAAGCTCGCAGATAGCCAACTATACGCTAAAATCAGCAAGCAATCGTCAATTATCAATCAAAGTGTCTGTCCGTCAAGAACAAACTGCCAAAAATATTTACTCCAGCGCCTGTTTCAGGTCATCTATAAGCTCTTGCGTATCGCCGATACCCACCGACAGGCGAACAGTATTGGGTTTAACTCCGAATATAGTCCTTCGTTCCTCCGGCAGATACAGCATCGTCGTTAGAACCGGCAGACAGACCAGCGTCTCGGTACAGCCGAGACTTACTGCGTGATAGATGACCTTTAGTTTTTCAACGAACTTCTTGGCGTCCTTCTGCTTTTTTCCCACGTCGAACGCCAGCATCCCCCCGAAGCCGTTTTTCATTTGCTTGCAGGCAATTTTATGTCCCGGGTCGTCCGGCAGCCCGGGATAATATATCCTCGTTACCTTCGGATGACCGGAGAGAAACTCGGCAATGGCCATTGCGTTTTCAGCCATTTTTGCCGCGCGTATCTCGAACGTCTTCAGGCCACGCTCCAGCAGCGATGCAGCAAAAGGGTCGAGGGTCGTGCCTATCGCCTGCCGTGTGAACCACAACTCGTCATAATACTGGCGCTTCGGGCAGGCAATCACACCCGCCATAAGGTCGTTATGTCCCCCCAGACCTTTGGTTGCGCTGTGCACCACCAAATCCGCACCGATTGTCAAAGGCAGTTGGTGATAGGGTGTGGCGAAGGTGTTGTCAACAACGAGCAGTGCGCCGACGCGGTCGGCTTGCTGGCGAAGGTATTCGATGTCGATAATCTTAACCAGAGGATTGCTCGGCGTCTCGCATAAAATCATTTTCGTGTTGTCTCTGATGTTCTCGGCAACCCTTTCCGGCTCGGCTGCATCCAGCCAGGTAACCTCGACACCGAATTTCTCAAGAATCAGCGAGACCTTATAGGTGGCACCGTACGTATCGTGAAACGTCAGAAGGTGGTCGCCGGCCTTCAGGTAGGTCAGAAAAACCATAGTCAGCGCCGCCATACCGCTGGTGCAGATAACACAGTCGTTGGCCTTTTCCATCAGCGCTATCTCCTTTTCCACCGCCCGGCAGGTCGGATTATCGTCACGGTGGTATGTGTAGCCGTCAATCTCGCCGTCGGTAATTTGACGCAGTATCTCGAAAGAGACGTATTCGTAATTGACCGCCGATACAATCGGTGTAACCATCGGCTTATTGCCGTACGGTGTAAGGTGCTCTCTTTGCCTCATTTTCCCATTTTCCTCAACAAAATCATAAAACCTTCAACACCACAGCCCGGTATTTTAGCAGCAATAAGCGCCGGCTTCTACAACTTTTCTTCTAACAATCCCCCTATTAACAAACGCAGGAAAATCTGCGAATCGCTTTTGATGCTATGCAGTGTCCCGATGTAACGACCGCACAGTTCTACCTGCTCCCACCGTGCAATACATAGTTCCTATATGCTAAACGCTATCTCTTATGCCCCCAGCGCCTTTCCGGCGGCCGCCTCATCGGCTGCATCCACCACAATAAGCATACAATACTGTCCGCCACAGACCATTGCGCTACCGGCAACGCCGTTAATACCCGCCTCGGCAAGGCCCTTCAGCGCCTCCGCCGCGGCGCCTACCCTGTCGTCGCCGCTGACGATAAAGCCCGCCGCAGCCGTCGCCTCAAGCCCTAATGCCTTGAATGCCTCCTCGTTTTTGGCACTGATGTAAACTCGTCCGCCGCCGCCGGCTGAAAATGCCGCAAAACACTGCAAATCGACATCTGCCGAAGCAGCGTCGGCCAGAAGCTTCTGTAAGCTGCCCGGCTTATCCTCGATTTCAAGACGGTGAATCGTAATTCGTTTAATAGCCATCTTCTTTCCCTTTCATTTTGAATTAGACACTCCGATATTACATTTTTCGTTTCTCTCCGCCCGCTAACTGCTGCACATCACCAGGCATCATTGTAAATCACCAGTCGAAAATTGTAAATTAGGTTTTTTGTTTAGCCGTCGCCGTGCTAAAATCAGCGTATGCTTTATTTCTGGATAATTCTGCTGATTTTGCTAAATGCCCTCTGGCTTGCCCTTGTTCTTTTTGCACTGCCGGGCAATTGGCTCATCGTCATAACGACAGCTTTATTTGCCTGGTGGCGTGCCGATGATGGTCTTTTTTCCATCTATACTTTGGTTGTGATAGCTGTTCTTGCCTTCCTCGGCGAAGTGTTTGAATTCTTCGCCGCTGCCGCTGGGGCGAGAAAGGCCGGTGCCGGCCTTCGTGGCTCACTCGGAGCAATCATCGGCGCCGTCACAGGCGCAGTGCTTGGCACCTTTCTCATCCCCGTCCCCTTGTTCGGCACGCTGCTTGGTGCCTCCATTGGTGCCGGCTTAGGTGCCTGGCTGTTTGAGTTGTCCGCCGGCCGCAAGGCCCGCGATTCTTTACGTTTCGCCTTTGGCGCCGGCCTCGGCTGGTTCCTCGGCTCAACTGTCAAAATCGCAATCGGCCTCGTAATCTGGCTGACAGTGGCAATCGCCGCCTTTTGCCCGTAGAAAACTGCTTTCTTTAACCCTTAAGAGGATTAGGAAACGCCAAAACGGTATCCCTACAGTTTGATTGGCTCACACAGGTTCTCACTGTCTTTTGCTACGGCCCCGCAGTTCTCGCATTTGTATTGTGCGTCCTCTATAATCTGCCGAAACTTGTCAGGATTATCTTTGTCAAAGCCGCTCGCCTTCAGCGCACAAATGTGCATGTTATGCCCTTCCTTATTGCAATCCGGGTTTCCAGCCATAATACCACCTTCCCTTTGAGTTCCTGTTAAATTTACGACGTTAAGACCTTTCTATTCAACAAACCGCTATAGGTCTTTTCACCCCTCTTTACCTTTAACTGTGGTTTTTAGCACATTTCGCACCGCCTCAGCAGCATCGGTGCCTATCTCTTCAGCTGCCTCAATGGCACCGGTTGTAGCGCTTTCAAGGGCCTTGGCGGTATCGGCGCCGATATCTCCCGCCGCCTTTGTTGCGCCCTCGACCGCAGCGACGGCGGTCTTGCCGACATCTGCACCGACTTCAGATGCGCCTTTTACTACGCCCTTTACTGCAGACTTTATCGCAACGCCGATATCACCGCCGGCATCCGATGCGGCCTCAACCGCACCGGCAACTATTTGACCGGCTGCCCTTTCCGCCGCAACAACTACCTCAGCAACACCCTCAACCGTCGTCATTAGAACATCCTTGGCGGCGCTAACAATCGATTCAGCGGTCGCTCCTGTGCCTTTAATCGCCCCAACTATCGCCCACTTCGCCGTTCTTCCTATTTTGGTCAGTATCTCTTTCATTCTTACCTCCCGGGGTCGTCCCCTAAAAACCACCATTCTAATCATTCAGTTACTTTCCTTTTCTATAATGGCGTCGGTCTCTTCAACGATGATTAAACCATTCTTAGCCACGCACGCCCGGAACGCCGACTCTACGTACTCGGCGTCATAAGCCCGCAAATTAGAAAAATCCAGATAGGCCTTCTCGCCGGCAAACTCCGGCACCTGCACTTTTGAAAGCGCCTTGTCCACCGCAGTTGACAGCAACAGCTGCTCAATAGCAGTTCTTGGAGTGTTCGAGACGGCTCGTGAAGTGCAACCAATCACACAAAAAATACAGAACGTAGCAGCCGACGTATATCTCATATCGTAAGCCCTCGCGTATTACAGCGCTACAAAGTCAATATGGGAAATGCCTCCTTGCTGCTTTTAAACTACTCTGCCTTTGCTGCAATGTCAAAAAAAAACTTTTACTAAAATCTGCTAAAAAAGCTCTCTATGCCGCCCAGAACCTCCACTTTGACACAAAAATCCCCACACACCCCCTCAGATGCCTCTCCCGCCGTTATTTTCTGCAGGTATGTATGTCGTCGGTGGAAAGACAAAACCGGTCTTGATTTGGGTGCAGTTGCGTTCTTAATCCGGCGGACACAGTCCTTCTATCCGCAAGCTTTTATTCGGCTTTTTTCTTTGTGTAATCTGCGAAGCTCGTAAGCGAATGTTCGCAGGGGTTTCCACTTGAAAAATCGACACCCTCAAACTAACATAAGCCGTCTCTTTGGTAAGTTGTATTTATGAAGATGTTACATATTCGCTTATTTGTTACCGTAGCTGTTTCCGCCGCACTATACTGCGGTTGCCGGAGCACCTCGCCGGAACCCACGCAGCAGGGACTTCTCTATCCGCCTGCGCACAAGGTCCCGGTTGTGGATGTTTATCACGGTACCGAAGTCCCCGACCCATACCGCTGGCTTGAAGACCCTGATGCAGACGAAACACAGATATGGGTGGCCCGGCAGAACAGGTTGACCGCCGACTTCCTCGACTCCGTCGCCGGCCGAGAAAAAATCAAAGCTCGCCTAACGCATCTGTGGAATTATCCCAGGTACTCTGCTCCGGGCAAAAAAGCTGGCCGGTATTTCTTCTGGAAGAACGACGGCCTGCAGAACCAAAGTGTACTCTATATGCAGAAAACCCTCGAAGCCCAGCCAATCGTCGTCATCAATCCTAACTTGCTCAGTGAAGACGGCACCGTTGCCATAACCACCAAGGCCATTAGCGAGGACGGCACCCTGCTTGCCTACGGCCTTTCCGCCGCAGGCAGCGACTGGCAGCAAATAAAAATCCGACATATCGATTCCTGCCGTGACTATAACGAGACAATCAAATGGTGCAGGTTCGCCGGCATCACCTGGAAGCATAATAACCAGGGCTTCTTTTACGACCGCTTCCCTGACCCCAATACCGTCGAACCCGAAGACCGCAACAACTACAACCGCATCTACTGGCACAAGCTCGGCACCCCACAATCTCACGATGAGCTTATATACGAACGACCTGACAACAAGGAGTTGGGTTTTGCCCCTTTCATAACGGAAGACGGCCGGTTTCTTATCTTACACGTTTACCACGGCACAGACACCAAAAATCGTGTTTATTACCGCAAGGTCGAAAGCAACGAGCCGTTTATTAAGCTCCTTGATGATGCCGATGCCCGCTACGACTTTATAGGCAATCTCGATTCTGTTTTCTACTTTCATACCGACCTTGATGCCCCTCGCGGCAGAATCATCGCAATCGACACCGACAATCCTGCTCCTGAAAACTACCAGCAAATCCTGCCGCAGCAAAAAGATGTGATTGATTACGTCGTTTTCGTCAACAATCACCTTGTCGTTGCTTACCTGCATGATGTGCACCACCGGCTCAAGGTTTATAATCTGGCCGGCTCTTTTGTCCGCGATATCCCACTGCCGACACTCGGTGCGGTCCGCGGCTTGTCCGCAAGGCAATACGATACCGAGATGTTTTTCTCTTTTACTTCTTACCTGTTTCCTGCAACGATTTATCGTTACGACTTTACCGACAATCAGCTCACAGTCTTCCGCAAACCGGAAATCGACTTCGACCCTTCACAATACCAGACAAAGCAGGTTTTTTACCATTCAAAAGACGGCACCCGTATCCCTATGTTTATTACCCACAGAAAAGACCTGCAACTGGACGGCAACAATCCGGTTTTGCTGCGTGCCTATGGCGGCTTCGGTATCAGTCTAAAACCGTATTTTTCCGTCTCCACCACTGTTTGGCTCGAACAAGGTAGTGTCTGTGCCGTTGCAAACATCCGCGGAGGCGGAGAATACGGCGAAAGCTGGCATCAGGCCGGTATGCTTGACAAAAAACAAAACGTCTTTGACGACTTCATCGCCGCCGCCGAATGGCTCATCGAAAACAAATATACCACCACAAAAAAACTTGCCATTATGGGCGGCAGCAACGGAGGCCTGCTCACCGCCGCCTGTATGCTGCAGCGACCCGATTTATTTGGAGCGGTCATCTGCGATGTCCCCCTCACCGATATGTTAAGATACCATAAGTTCACCGTAGGCCGCTACTGGATACCGGAATATGGCAACGCCGAAACTGACCCCGACCAGTTCAAATATCTATATGCTTACTCGCCTCTGCATAACGTCAAGGCCGGTGCGGAATACCCACCCCTCCTTGTCATCTCAGCTGATACCGACGACCGTGTTGTCCCCGCTCACGCCAAAAAGTTCATCGCCGCCTTGCAGGCGGAAGCTGCCGGCAAAAATCCCGTTCTGCTGCGAGTGGAAACCAAAGCCGGGCACGGCCGCGGAAAGCCAATGTTCAAAATCATCGACGAGCTTACCGACGTTTACTCGTTTCTCTTCAAAACACTGGATATCCGGCAATGACAGTGTGAAATACCTAACCTGACCGCCTCGGTTGTCTTTTATGATACAGATGAAATCATAACCGCCCTGCAGCCCTACTCAGAACAGTAAATTCTCAACTTGACTGGGTTTTAAACTGTCATGCTGAGCAAAGCGAAGCATCCGGCCTTAGAATAGGATTTTTGCCCCATTTCGAGTGTGAGATTCTTCGCTGCGCTCAGAATGACAAATTGCGTACGTTCTTCTCGAAGCTATCAAGTTGAGTAAATTATACTTACTCAAGCTGACCGATTTGTAGCTCTGCCACAGGTAGCAAATGTTAAACCCGCCCCTCCGAGGGGCGGGTTAAATGTAAGTCGATTTCTGACAATACATTATGTTTCTCATAAATATCATAAAACGACCATCCCGACTCCGTCGGGATTCCGCAATTTTGCATTTTGCACTTTGATTTTTACGTTTTCAAACTGGCCCCCGCCGTTTTGCTTCGCAAAAGCGAAGCAGCAGGGGGTCAGTTTGAGTATACTTATCCTGATGCCGGCCATCTGACCCTTACCGCCGGTTACTCAATACATCTCAATAAATTGTCACTTCCTGTGCCGCCAAATCCAGTTTGACGTTTATCGTTTCGACGCCGATTTCGATGGTCAGATAAAGCACAGAATCCACAAACGAAGATGATGTAATCGAGCAGGCCGGCTCCTCATCTCGTCGCGGATGCAGAACAGCCGCAAGCATATCCCCGCCGCTGGTGCTGTCAAACTCAGCCACCAAAAATTTACTCTCGTGTCCCTGATACTGCGTTATGCTCTCGATGCCTGTCGAAAAATTTGCTAGCTCGGGATGAACAAAATGGACGTCCATAACCACGACGTCATTCACCTCATTCACATCGTTGTTATTTTCTATGATGTAGTAATTGGGGTCCTGCACGGTAACAATGTTCACGTCATCGACAAACTGCGACCTGGCGTGCGTGGCCCGCAGTCTCCACTGGAAATAATTTGAAGAAGGACTCGCCTCGAGCTCATCGGCAATCACAATGACATCCGGCTTGATATAAACAAAGTGCCTGATGAATTTGCTCATAGTCCAGTCACGATAGATATTCCCAGCGTCCCCGACGATATAATCATACTCCGCACAGCTCTCCGCCTTGATTATTCTGCTGGATGCATTGGCGTCTATGACCGCCTCTCCATCAAACCACGACGAGTTGTCCTCTGGAGTGTATTCACCAAGTTGACCGAGTCCGCCCGCCAGTATTGTGCAATGGTCGTATGTATATTTCTTTCTGGTTGATGTATATTTACTATAGCCGGGCTCCGTGGCCAGCCACTTGCCATGCGCATAAACCTGGAAGCTGCCCACATCCGGATGACCGTGCCCGTTGACAATAGTGTGATAGTAAGGCCAGCCCTCCGCATATTGTTTTTCATAATACGGCTGAACCTTATGCCCGTGAAACGGGCCGCACTTAAACCCGACCATCACCGCATCCTCATCCCAGCCGCTTCGGCTTACAACCAGCCCGATGTCCTCGAAGTGCTTAAACGTAGGAAGACCCGAAAGAGAAGTGGCCGTTACATCCTCGTCATACCAAAGCAGATTCGCCCACCCCCGGTAATCTATGTCTGTAATGCCGACACCTCGCGACAGCATCTCCTCCGCAAGCCATTGCGCCCGGCCGTCATTGTACTCGGACGCAACCCGACATAGAATATGCGTCGGCCCGTGAGAGCGATAGTCACGATATGAATCACCGAAGCTCATCACGCAGTTGGAATAATTCTGCTCCGGTATCCTCGTAATCATATTGAAATCCGGTATCGTGCAGAAAATAACAAAATCGGAAGCGCTCTTCACCCAGTTTCGGTCGTAGTAATCTACGCCCATCAAATCCCTCGCCGCCTCCGTATAGCACAATAGAGACTCCATCGAATATCCCCAGTATTGATGTCCCTCTGTCGAGCTTCCCTCGCTGCTGCCGGTTAAAAACGCCATCTGGAAAACCAGGTCCGCCTGCCGAATCCATTCCTCGGCCTCCTCGGCGCCCGCCTCGCCGTAAAGCACAAACGCCGCCGCCGCCAATCCGTTGTGTTCCACGTGGTTATGGTTCGCGAGCCAGTGTTCTTTATGTTGCGGATTCGGGGCCATCCTTTGCGACTGGTAGATTAGCTTGTTCTTGATGGTCTCCCTCTGCGAGTCGCTAAGCTCGTCATAAAGCCAGTCATATCCGATAGAAACCCCCACAAGACCCGCCGCACCGCCCAAACTTGAATTACCCACCCAGCTTGAGTACCCGCACACCGTCAGCATCCAGTTTATCGCCTTGTTTTTATAAATGGTCTTGTCCGGCTCGTCCGCCATCAGATAAGCCAATGCAAGCCACGGAATCCCCCGACCGGACGGCCGCATAACGTCCTCATTGTAACCACCCGGCGGACTCTGAGTCAGCAGGTCGTCCGCCATCGGCTTGACCACGTTAAGCCAGATATATTCCTGCATTGTCCCCGGCGTATCGACCTTGCTCTTCAAAGCGGTTATCTTCGCATCGTTTAATAAATACCGCGGGTGCACGCCGATAAAGTCATCCAGCTTTGCGGGAAGTTGCCAATCTCGGCCCATAACATCAGCCCATTCTAATTTATGCAGCTCACCCAGGAAATCCGACAGCCAGTGCTGCGCAAATAAGGCAAAATCCGCAAAGTCAACCTTCCCGCTCTTGTCGAAGTCAACCCAGCCGCACCAGCTATTTGCCCAGTTACAATCGTGCGACCATTCATCGGCGAAGGCACCAATGTCCCGCCAATCGACGTAACCGCTCCTGAACAGGTCATAGTTGGCTGGGCAGAGCGCTCGTCGTTCGTGTGCGCCCATATCGACGATATCCGGGTAAACCGGCGGGTCAGCAAGGCCAATATCGTATGTACAAGGGTCATCTGTGAAACGCAGCCAGCCGTCAATGTCATACGGTATCCGTTCGTCTGTGTTAGCATCATCGTCAAGGTCGGCGGCATCGGCGGAAACCGCCGTATTGTCGCCGGCGTCTATGCACCGAGAATCACAACGAAGCCGAAGATTGTCGTCTTCCGTCCCGAAGATACCGTCCACACCGCACGGGTCAACAAACAGAGGGTCCGTGCCGATATTGCCCATATACCACCAGTCCGGCACACAGCAGTAGGTAACATCCCAATAATCAGCATAATATATCTGGGCCGCACCGCCTGTACCGCTGCTGTCGCTGTTGCCCCACAATATACAGTTGCTAACCGCACCGTAGTTATCGTATATCCCGCCGCCATACACGTATGCCGTATTACTGCTGAAGGTGCAGTTGATGACCGTGCCGTAGCTGCGGTAAATCCCGCCCCCGTACATTGTCGAATTGCCGTTGAATATGCAGTTGATAATCTGGGCATGGTTATGCTTGATTCCACCACCGAAGTCATCGGCAGAGTTCTCAAGGAATGTGCAGTTGGTAACCCCACCGTAGCTGTCGTAAATCCCCCCGCCGTCGTTGCCGGCGGTGTTCTTGCTGAAGGTACAGTTGGTAACCGCACCGTGGTTACGGTATATCCCGCCCCCGTCGTTGGCCCAGTTCCTGGTAAAGCTGCAGTTGGTGACGGCGCCGTAGTTGCGGTATATCCCGCCGCCTTGGTCGTCTGCCGAATTGCCGAAGAAGATACAGTCGGTAACGGGGCCGTAGCTGTAGGAGATTCCGCCGCCGTATTCCGCAGAATTACCGACGAATGTGCAGTTGACAACCGTACCATAGCTGTCGTAGATGCCACCGCCGCTATTATCAGGTGCAGCGCCGTCGGCCTTACCGCCGCTTATGGTAAAACCGTCGAGAACAGCCGTCTCGTTCGTCCCGCTGCCGCTTACAACGTGATAGCTGTTGTCTGAAGTCTGCCACGGCCTGTTGATGTTGCCGCTCAGGATGGTTTCGTGGGTATTTGGGTCCCGGTCATTCCAGTTCGGGTTGCTCCAGTTCGGCTCACTTGCCGAAGGAAACCCCCCGTAAATCGCCACACCACTCTTCATCTGAAATGTAGCTTCTCTGTCGTTCGGCTCCTGCCCCGCCCCCTCATCAGGCCTATAAGTGCCCTCATCCACCCATATCTCGTCACCACCTTCGGCAACGGCCAGGCCGTCCTGCAGGTACCTGTATGCATTCACCCAGCTTGAACCGTTATTCAAACCATTCGCATCGCCATCGACATAGATGACTTGTTCTGCAAAACTTACGCACGCCGTCCCTAACAGAAATACCAACACCGTTAGGGACACCTTTTTATTAATCATCTTTACTCCTCCTTATGCTGGTCAGACCTCTATCCTGCCCACAGCCGGTAACGGCTTTTTTAGGTGGGAAGCCCACAGAAGGCCGAAAAACCCTCGTAAATCTCCTTTTTGAACGCAATATAGTTTATCTAAATGGTCCGCGAATGTCAAGAAAATTCGCCCTTTTTGGCCCTTCAACACTGGCCTCTTCCCCTGCTCTCCGCCTCACCCTTAATAAACCCCCAAAAACCGCACCCCTTTTCCCTTTTGCCTTTTCCCTTTTGCCTTTTTACTTTTGCCTTTTTACTTTTCCCTCTCCCTTTTCCCCTTGACTCTATGCCCTCTTGGCTTACAATTTCACCAAAGAGCGAAAACACCAAGGGGCGGATAACTTCACAGAATCAATACCAGATACGAAAATGTTTTAGTGGAGATATTTAATATGATTAAAGATGAGCAAATTAACTGGTTGGATGCAGTAGCAGGGGTTTTTCTTCGATGTTTTGTGCTGGCTTTTTGTTTATTGTTGTTCTCCTTTGTTTTCTACCTGCTGGCAGCCGATTGGGCCTACAGCATACATTCAAGTTGGTTCGGGATAAGCAGGCACGATTTTGACCTGATGTATTATTGCTGGATGGCATTTACTAAAATGGCCAGCTTCTTGTTCTTCTTAATTCCTTTCATTGCTATCAAGCTAATGCTGCGAAAGAAAGAATTTATCCCGTGAGATAATAAGGCCAGGAATCTACACCAGATAAGTTTACCCTGAGCATCGCCGAAGGGCTTCACGAGATACGGAACCCCGTTAGAAGTTCCACCTGTCATCGGGGCAGACACTGAGGGTACTACTTCTAATGGGGAGATACGAATATAAAAACTGTTGAAACTACAAAAAGTAAGGTTTAGAATCAACAGCCGACATCAAAATATGAGGCAATACTATGCTAAAGACAAAGGAATTTACGATTGAGTTAGAAGAAATAGACGCGGGCGAAAACCCCCTTCGGTTGGAAGGCCAGAATAAAGGTATTGCCGAACTAACTGAATCGATAAGCAGGATTGGCCTTATTAACCCTCTTGTTGTGGCTCCTGGCTCTGACGGTGACCGTTACCGTCTTATCGCCGGACATCGCAGATTTGCTGCATGTAGAAGAGCCGGCCTTAAAGAAGTACAGGTTCGCATAATTGAAGGTGACCAACGAGAAATTTGCGAGATTGCACTTGCTGAGAACCTGTTTCGAAAGGACCTTAGCCCTGTGGAAATGGCAGTGGCCGTGGTGGCTCTGATCAGGGAGGGGGGTATGGTTCGTGAGCAGGTGGCGAGTATTTGTCATCGGCCGACTGCCTGGGTAAGAGAGCAGGAGGAAATCGTGAGCTGGCTGGCAGATGTCCAGAACGCCGTTCACAATGGCTGGTTGTCGGTTTCTGCTGCATCGAATCTTGCCCTGGTTTATGACGATGCTCATAGGAGGTCTCTGTTAAATCAAGCGAAACAAAATGGCGCTACTGCTCGCGATACTGCTGTATGGCTTCAGGCATGGCTTTCATCAGTTTCACCCCAATCAGTAATACAGGTGGTGTCGGTCGAATTAAAACCCTAGATTCTCACGTGGTTTTTTCGAAGGATTAGGTGTAATCCTAAAGTCCGTAAGTTTTCTTCGGAAGCTGAAAACATGGGCCAAGCAAAGGCATATCAGGAAATGTCGGAATTCAACAGTTGTGCTGTGATTGTAGCTCATCCTGATGACGAAACTCTTTGGGCTGGTGGTACAATACTGATGTATCCGGAAGCTAAGTGGACCGTAGTTACACTTTGCAGGAAAAATGATACCGATCGTTCACCCAAGTTCTTTAGAGCTCTTGAAGGGCTGGGTGCTAGTGGGGATATGGGAGATCTTGACGACAGCCCTCAGCAGTGTCCGCATATTAGCAGTGAAGTGCAAAACATAATACTGGAATTACTTCCTTCAGAGAGATTCGACCTTATTATAACTCACGGACTTTGCGGGGAATACACACGCCATCTAAGACACGAGGAAACTGGAAAAGCAGTAATGGCATTGTGGGAAAGCAAGAAACTATTTGCCAAGGAAGTGTGGAGGTTCGCTTACGAGGATGGTGATGGCAAGTACCTTCCTCGGCCGGTTCAGGATGCAGATTTAAGTATAAAACTGCCAGACGAAATTTGGCAAAAAAAATACGATATTATCATTGATATTTATGGTTTTGGTGCTGATAGCTTTGAGGCTAAGACCACACCACGCGAAGAAGCCTTTTGGTGCTTTGGATCAAATAAAAAAGACCAGAAACAATTCAATAAATAGGAGGCGAAAATGAAAGTATTAGTTTTATATGATTACCCACCTTCACCAGCAGGACTTGCAACACAGGGAGACCTTCTTCATAAAGGACTGTGTGAACTTGGTGTTGATGTACATTCGGCACACTTCGAATCAGCTCAGGAAAAAGAGTGGTATTACCGATGGTTTAAACCCGATGTTGTGGTTGGTGTTGGGTATTGGGGGCATACACCCCACCTTGTGCTTCACCCCCAAAGATATGGTGTTCAACCTGTACCATGGCTGGTTGCTGATGGTTACATGGGCAACTATCACGAAGTCCTTAATGCTCTACCTCTTATCCTGGTTGCTTCTAAGTGGGTCAAAAAGGTTTATATGCGAGACGGACTCAGTGGGGAAAATATCGAAGTGCTTCCCGTGGGCTGCGATACAGATTCCTTTATTCCACGTGACAAAAGCGACCCAAAAGTTGCCGCTGTTCGAGAGGCACTTGGGGTGGCACCGGATCAGATAATGATTCTTACCATAGGAGGAGACGCAACATCTAAGGGTGCCCAGGAGGTTATGCAGGCTTTGGCAATTAATGATATAAAAGCACCGGACTGGAAATATGTTTGCAAGGTTTGGCCCCAGCCTCGTACAGAACAGCAAAACCTTATGGACCTGCAGTTGGCAACCCAATTGGGCATTGAAAAAAATGTTGTTTACACAACCAATGTCATTTCTCGAAATTTTATGCCGTATCTTTTAGCTGCTTGTGATATCTATGCTGCTCCATCCCGTCTGGAAGGGTTCGGCATGATTCAGATTGAAGCCGGAGCTTGTGGCAAGCCGGTTTTGGGTATAAAGGCCATGGGTATGCTGGATACTATGATACACGGTCAAAATGCGTTCCTGGCCGGAATTGCTCAGGAAGTCCGAATGAGAGAGACAACCCTCGGCGATGAGTCCGGATATGAACCGGGGCATAGGGTGGTTTTCAAAAGACCACGAACCGTTGATTATCGGGCAAGTGTGCACGACATCGCTAACTATCTTATGGATCTTATGCAGAACCCCCAAACGCGAAAGAAAATGGGTGAACAAGGAAGAAAACGTGCTGTAGAGAACTACGATTATCGTGTTATAGCTAAAAGATTTATCGAGCTTGCATCAGAAAAACTGGGGATTTCGTAAAATGGATGAGCGTGATAAGAATTTGATTGAGCAAGCGAAAGCCGCTGCAATTAAAGTGTTGCTTCATAATGCTCACGGCCCATATCGGGGTCTGCCGAGGACAGCAGGATGGGGCTATCCTGAACCTTACACTCGTGACCTTATGATTTCTTCACTGGGAATTTTGACTACAGGGAATAAAAAACTAATTAAGTCCTTAAGAAAGGCGATGGAAGTTCTGGCCCAGAATCAAAGCCGGCTTGGTCATATCCCATCTTTAGTTCACGATTCCACCGACCGCGGCTCAAGCGACTGCACGCCTTTGTTTCTTATGGCGGTGGCACTTTTTCGCCAGGTAACAGGAGAGCAAGATTTTCTCGAAGAGCCGGTAAAAAAGGCGATGCTGTGGATGGAATACCAGAGCCCCACCGACCGCGTTATTGTGGACCAGCTGCCCACAAGCGATTGGCGCGATGAGCAATGGGTGTTGGGGTACGGGCTTTTTGTAAACACCGTGGTTTATATTTATCTGCGGCTTTTCGGCCAGCACGACAGAGCGGCTACGCTGCGGGAAATGATGGGGCGATTTACCGTTAAAGGCGACAGGCAAAACCGTCATATCCACGAAGGATTGGTGCTAAGATATAAACCATATTACGCCTTGTGGTCTTACAAGGTGTACCGAAGCGAACGCTTCGACCTGTTGGGCAACAGCTTGGCAATTCTCTCAGGGATTGCATCTTCTTCGAGAGCCAAAGAGCTTGTCTCGTGGATAGAAACGGAATGTAAGTCGCTGAGAAAAAATGAGGATTTAGCCGTTGACCTGCCGCCTAACTTATTCCCGTATATCAGACCAGGAGACCCCGACTGGATGCCCCGCTACAAAAACTATAACCAGCCCGGCGAATACCACAACGGCGGAATCTGGCCCTTTATCTGCGGATTTTATATAGCTGCTTTAGTGGCCACCAGGAAATATAAGCTCGCCGAGAAAAAACTAATTACTCTTGCAAAACTTATTCAGCCGGCTCGCGAAGCTAATGTTGAGTTTGGTTTTAACGAATGGATACGAGCACAAGATGGCACACCACAGGGCGAGGATTGGCAAAGCTGGTCGGCTGCGATGTATCTTTATGCTGTAAAATGTGTGGAACAGGGAGTAACACCATTTTTCGATGAGGTGCGGCGGTCTACCTGAATTGAAAAATCCTTATACCTTGCTCATTGAGTTTTGGAATCTCCGACAAGCCAATCAAGCCCATTGGATAGCGGATAGCGCCTCGGCGATGATGCAATATCGTTCATAGCTTTGCATCGCAGCTGTCTCAACAGTATTCGCGAGGCGCAAGCCAAATGAGTTGTGCTAAAATAGGTTAAAAATTTTTTTGAAAAATCGCAAAAAAGTTCTTGCAAAGCGTACTGTTCGTGCGCTAATTACGGGATTGATATAGCTCAAGATACATTGAAAAACAAGGCCTACGGATATGGGCCTGTTGATGAATACTTACAACATGGAGGATTTGAAAATGGCAAGGAAGAAACCAGCAAAGAAAGCATCAAGGAAAAAACCAGCAAAGAAGAAAAAATAACAACTTGACGGTTGTAAATTACTCTGGAGCCATCATTGCTTACGCAGTGATGGCTCTATTATTTGGCTTTCTATAACAATCGCAAATCGCAAATCGTAAACCTGTGCCCGCGAAGCCGGGCCGTTATCCGGGGCCCAGTCCGTCATTCCGAGCGAAGCAGTTTACCCTGAGTGAATTTATCCTGAGCGAGGTCGAAGGAATCGAAGGGAGGAATCTGTTAAAATCGTTTAGCCCCGTTGCTTGCCTGCCCCTTTTGTCAGTTGACAGGGGCGACGGGGGCCATTGCGACCCCGCACCAATTGGACAACTTGCTGCCCGGCGGTATAAACAAACGAGGAAAAACGCCGGTATATCAGCAATTGGTGCGGCCGAAGCAATCTCAACAACCAAAAACTAAGAACTCAGCACTAAAAACTAAATTGGCTTGACGCCAATTTACTTTCCCCTTTACTCTATGCCCTCTTGGCTTACAATTTCACCAAAGAGCGAAAACACCGAGGGGCGGTGCCTCGCCAGATGTATCGAGTTACTCCGCAACCAGACGGAAACAAGTTGCCAAACCAAAATGGACAGCTTCATTTGAGCGGTTCTTTGCTCCAATTACTGCGTTACACAGCCTCACCGTCATTGTTCTCGATTATATGTAAATCTTTGTGTCTGTAATTTCCATACTTATATGCCCACCATAATGGCATATCTACAATACGATCAAATATTGTTATATCTCGATGTGGTGCAACACCATACCAGTTTCTAAATTTGGAATCAAAATGATCAAGCAAATTATCAATCAGCTTTTGATACTCGCAAAGAACAAAACCAAAATATTGTCTAATATCTTCATATTCTCTGGTAGTATGTCCCATAGTACTGAAATGTCCAAGAATAGTCTTGCCACCTTCACCTTGTCGAAAAGAAATTAAAAGTGATTCATAACGATGCTCCAAATTATCTCTTCTTTCTCTCATCTGATAGAACCATTCCTTTGGCTGCTGTAGTAGTGTAATAAGATCTTCAGGTAATTTGTGATCATCAGCTTTTTTAAGAAGATCATCGAAGTGTTTCGGTACTCCAACCCTGGGTTCGTTGTAATCGTAAAAATACTTAATTATACCCGATACATTGTCGAGTAGTATGCGAAGGAACATGTAACATGCCTTTAAGAAAAGTCTAGCCTGAGCGTAAGCTAGATGATCGAATTTGTCAGGTGTAAGCGGTGTTTCCTCAAGTATCGTCATATTATTATCTAAATATGAAAGCATTAATGATAAGTCATACATATTGTCGTTATATGAAACAACCACTCGGGGTATCCTTATAGGAGGTTGGGTTTTCTTAATGTGGTTCATCACTATAAGCCAATTTCCTATATAACCGCTTAAATTATTCTTATGATTTATATTTGTTTTTCTACTCTGTGCCATTTCTAACCCCCTTTTTCTAAATAACTGTTCATAATTTACATAAATCATATTATGGGATTAAAGCATCGTTAAGATGTATGGCATGCTGGTGAGCAGTGGTAGCAACCATCAGCTGTTGGATAAGTTTTCTTTGCTTCTCGCACAGCACCATGACAACTGGAGAAATCCCCTAAATACTTTCTGTTTTCCGGGGATGGCATATAAGAGCAACCCGATTTGTGAACTTCATGATCACCATTAGCTTGTGCGTTTTTGTTTACATAATATAGAGCCATGTTACACTCCTTTCTAAAACATTAACAATTCGTTATTCTACTAATCTCGGAAACCAGCCTGACGTGGAAAGCGGTTTGTTTATGAGTTTGAGCCCCCGACATATGCTCAAGCCCACCCCGACGATCCATCATCAAGACGGCCGTCCTTGTATTTCGCTAACTATAAACCGAAAACCAGTTAAATCAAGGAATTTCCGTTATTCCGAACAAAATCTGCGCTGTGCTGCCTAAGGATACCGAAAGCGCAAAGTGCTTTTACTTTGCGCTTTCGGCCATTACCTACTTAGTTATAGACATTATTTGTACCTGATGCCGTGATCGAACAGGTAAGACGCCCATCCTGCGTAGCGGCGTTATTCTCCCATTGAAGGGGGCGAAGATTTGAGATTTCATCTCCACCACCTTCTGACTGCGGTGTTATATGGTCAACCTCCCAACCGTACTGAGAGTTTCGATTCCCATAATAACTTCTCCCAATCCAGGCCCCACATTTGTCCTTTCGCCAAACATTAGGGTCGTTGCCCGGTACAACAGTACCCTTTTCCCAAACTTTTTGAACTGTGTATTCAGAAAAACTCATTTTGTTCTCCTTGTGTGGATATGAAATTTTCTCGCAATCTGTTTTACGCGATTTCCATTTAACAATCGTTCTGTGAGGTTCCTCAAAGTCTAATATATCCTTTCCTTTCGTTTTATTCTGCCTTTAATCAACCAAACTCACCGCTTATAGCCATAGAACACTACATCATTGAAAAATTATGCTCCGAGGCAAAATTTTCTTTGAAATTCTGATTGAGGGCAGTAAAGTGGTAGGTTAAGAGCATGAAGGGCTACCATATGCCCTCAAAATTAGGCTGAGTCAGTAATAGCTGGCTCAGCCATTATTTATTGCCTTATTTTTTACACTCATTTAAGCGCCTCCGTGCAAAAAACTAAACCACAATATATAGTAAATCTAACAGGAATTATGCCAAATATAGGCATAGTCCTTTATGCGCAGATTAATGGCAATTTGATTAAGTGTAAATACCAAAGTTGGAAATTTTTGTATAAATTTTTTCGTCTTTGTCTTAGTCCTTATATCTGTTGCAGTTACTGAACCTGTGAAGAGAAAAAATTTTCCCCGTAGATGGTCAATGTGTTTCAGATAATTTAACAACGATGTTAGAATAACTAATGTCAAACAGAGAATAACGAATTAAGAAGTGGATTCCTGCTCCTTCTACTTTGCTAAGAAAGACAGAATTATTATGGTTCTTACCCGTTAAATCCGTGTTAATCCTGTCTAAAAAATCTCTGCTCTCCCCGCGCTCTCCGTGGTTAAAAACCGTCGCATTTTTTCTCATTTTTTCTCATTTTTTCTCATTTTTTTGCAATTTTTTGCAAAATTTCGCATTTTTTCTTCATTTTTCTCCATTTTTCTTCATTTTTCTCCATTTTTTTCTTACCCATCTTGCCCAAACCACCCAAACCAACCTATCAACCCCCGTTTTTAACCCAAAAATCCACATCCCCCTTTTAAATAAACCCCGAAAATCGGTGTTTTTTAAAAATTCCGGATAATTTCAGTTCTAAATCTGCGTCTAATTGATTTCTCTGGCGAGATGCGATGTACGAAACCTACGGTGCGAGGAATGCGTCGGCCTCACGGGAAGGCACTTCACAGCCCTTGTATATATTAGTGTCCTGCAATGTAAATATATCGTCTTCCGCAATGCCGATACGGCGTGTTTTTACGAACTTGACAGAATCGTCGCAGAACAGAACATTTTGGCCGCGACGGTTATGATTGATACTGTTGACGGTTAACAGCTCTTTACTTAGCCGAAGCTCCAACGGATTGGAAAAGTCGGGCAGTTTTTCGAACAGCGGGTTCAAATCTGACATCAAAATCCTTCGGCCGAGCATATCCTGGTTTACAGGTTTGCCGCACATTATTCGGAAGCTGTAGTTTACATACCTTCTGGAGGGAAAATCATTGCGGTTTTTTATTTCTGATGGTTTGAATTGGGTTGCCTGGAATCGATTGCCGGGGCACATAAAATCGGTCGGACTGGCATAATCGCCTTTTACAAGAAGCCACATATGGCGGGTATTGGAGTGGTTTTCTTTGCCCTGGTAGCCCACTTTCCACCAGGGCGAGCCCGCTGTAGTTGCAACCGCAGGCAGCTTGCCATCGTGGTCGGAGGTATAATTGCTTATACCCTGGAAAACCCGGGATAATTGCATCTGGCACTGCTGTTTCCAGTAGTTTTGACGAGCATAAATCGATGCAACTCTCCAAGTCGTAATCAGGGCGCTTCCGACAACCATAAACACTGCTGCGGCCGCCAACCTTTTGCCGAGGTCCCGCCAGAACAAACTCTTAGCGGCAGCACCTCGGCCCTGTTCTGTGGCAAGCAGCTGCTGAAGCTGAAGCTGGCTCGAACGTGCAAGATTGTTAAGCCGCCAAACCGTTCCCTCCACCAAATCATCCGGGCAGGGTTCAGCCGATAAGCTGTCGAGGGGCGATAGAGAGGATTTGAGCTTTGAATGGATTTCAGCAGCTTCTTCGTTTGAGGATATTAACGCCTCGGCCTCGGCGGCCTCTCCTTCGGTTGTTAAGCCGATGCAGTAATCAAATAATAGCTGTTTCTGCTGGTCATTTAGTGGTGTCATTTAGAAACCCCGCAATGCGAACCCCCCTCTGCATTGTTTTTGTTGGTTGTTCTGTGGCTTCATTTAGTCTTTTTGCTCCTGACCGATGCCCTCCAGTCTTTGGCGAAACGGGCAACGGCTGCGTGCAGCCGACTTTTAACTGTTCCGATAGGTATACTTAAAATCTGGGCCATTTGTTTGTAAGAAAATTTGTTAAAATAGGCCAAAATTAGTATTTCCCGCAGGTTTTCCGGCATATCCGTTATAATCTGTCTGACGTGCAGGGCGGTTTCGCTTCTTTCCACATCTTCATAAGGTACTGCTTGGTCGGATGTTAGGATGTTCAGCACATTGCCGAACGACATCTCCTGCGAATCCGCTATGACGCCTATGGGAATGGCGTTTGTCTTTTGCTGTTTGCGAAGCGCATCTTTGGCCTTGTTTGCGGCTATTGTGAACAGCCAGGGGCGGAGGGGCCGGGTGGTGTCGAAGCTGTCCCTGCTGGTAAATAGCTGCAGAAAGGTCTCCTGAAAGACGTCTTCGATGAGGTCATGGCGGTTTAGAAAGTGCCTTAAAAAAGCATAGAGCGAGTTTTTGTAACGAGTTACGATTTCACGGAAGGCGGCCTCCTCGCCGGCTGAGTAGCTGGTGAGAAGTTCGGCGTCGGTCTGCTTTTTCAAATTACGCTTCATAATGTAAGCTCTTAAAAATCGCAGATAACGATAGTATTGTAAATGATTTAGAAGTAAATAAAAATCTTTTATCACAGAAGCTTACCTGAGTGCAGCGGGAATTACAGGCAGGACTGGGTGGTTCCATCCTGCGAGGCCGATGCGTTCCTCGCACCGTAAATCTCGCATATCACTTCGGCAAGCTCCCCGCACCAAACGACAATAAGAATTTGTTTGGTACGGGACAAGCAGTGTAAACTCCTCTCGTATCTCGCCAGAGAGATTAATTAGACGCAGATTTAGAACTGAAATTATCCGGAATTTTTTAAAAAACACTGATTTTTAGGGGTTATTTTAAAGGGGGATGTGGGTTTTTGAGACAAAAATGAGGGTTGGTGGGTCAAGTTGGGTGGTTTGGGCAAGATAGGCAGGAAAAAAATAGAGAAAAATGGAGAAAAATAGAGAAAAAAAGCAAAAAATAGAGAAAAATGGTGAAAAATTGCAAAATTTTGCAAAAAATAGCAAAAA
>CAYONQ010000002.1:0-57299 GCA_964405375.1 uncultured Pirellulales bacterium | reverse complement strand
TTTGTTTGATAATCATTACCATTAAAATTTCCTTAATCGGTCAGTTTGAGTTATTTACTATTTGTTACGCCTCGATACGCTGACAGTATAGCAGAGAAAAAAACTATTTCCACAAAAATTTCGAATTGACAGATTTCCACCGCAACAGTAAATTTCAGCAATCAATCATCGCTAATAAATTATCAATTTAAAAAGGGTTTTACTATGAGAGTCAGGATTGAGGATACCTGCACCGCCTGCGGTCAATGTGTGGATACCTGTCCGGAGGTCTTTGAGATGGGCGACGATATGGCTGAGGTCATCGTTGACAAGGTTCCCGCCGACTACGAGGACGCCGTCCAGCAGGCCGCCGACGAATGTCCAGTCGAGGCCATTATCGTCGAATAAATACGATTGGCAGACACAAAAAAGCGAATGTGCGAATAGGCAGGGGGTAAAACAGTCGGCGCATCAACCCCTTTACGCATAATCGTTACCCTGAAAGCTGCCGGCTTCTGTCGCGGGCCTTTTTGATAGCGGCCTCAACCAATTCCCCGAATTTGCCCTCTGCGAAAACCTTCAGGGCCGCCTCAGTCGTCCCGCCGGGCGACGTAACCTTTTGCCGAAGCTGGGCGACAGTTTCGCCTCTCTTATCCGCCTCAGCCGCAAGCAGAGCCGCTCCTTTGGCCGTCTGCAGAACCAAATCTTTCGCCACGTCAGCCGGCAGACCCAGCTCAATGGCCGCCTTTATAATCTCCTCGGTCAAGAGAAAATAATAGGCAGGCCCGCTGCCGCTTACAGCAGTAACCGCGTCGATTAAATCTTCATCGTCAACGACAACGGCCCTGCCAACAGCCGAGAAGATTGATTTCGCCCTTTCCAGCATCGGCTTGGCCTTGTCGTTAGCGAATAATGCGCTGGCCCCTTCGCCAATCAAGGCCGGCGTATTGGGCATAACTCGAACTATCCCGATATCGCCAAGCACCGCTGCAATATCGGCCGTCTTTACACCCGCCGCAATGGAGATAATAAGCGTATCCTTCTTCACGGCATCTTTTATACTCTCCAGCGCCTCAGCCATATTTTGCGGCTTGACACTTAAGATGAGAATATCGACCTTTGCTGCGACTTCGCCGTTGTTATTTGCCTTTTGCACGCCGTATTGTTTTGTCAGATATTCGAGCCGTTCGGCCCGAATATCGCTTACAAAGATATTCTCGGGCTCGCAGACCTTCGCCGTTATTATGCCCTTTATCAGCGCCTCAGCCATATTCCCACCGCCGACAAAGCCGATTGTGCCCACTTCTTTCTCCTTGTTAAAATTGGCATTACAATTTATAATTTTGGCAGTATTTTCTACAGTAAATATAAAGTCAATTACGGAGAAAGGCAATGCAAAAACAAACGGAATACACAGAAGCGATTAAACGTAAATATCCCGAGCAGGTGGTAATTGCCGTCGCCAGAGACAAAGCCGGCAAGGCAAACCCTATTACGCTGGGCTGGACGATGATTGTGTCGGGCAACCCGCCGATGATGGCGATAGCCGTCGCAAAGAGCCACTATTCAATCGAGACCGTCAGGCACTCGAAGTGCTTCACCATTGCGTTTCCATCCTCGGATATGGCCGAGGCCGCCCTTTTCTTCGGCTCGCACTCCGGCAGAGACACCGACAAATTCACCGAATTCGACTGTCCGAATGAGCCGGCGGAGAAAATCGATTCTGTTTTGTTGACTGATGCGGTGGCTAATTTCGAATGCACGCTCGAATCAGAGACGCCTGCCGGCGACCATATCATCTTTGTCGGCAAAATCGTTTGCTCCCACGTCAATACCGAGCCAAAGAAACGACTTTATACAATCGCTCCGGGACATAAATTGGGCCCCGTTTCATAAAAAATCTGCCCGGCAGTGGTCTTTTTGTCGGATACATCCAGTGTTATCCGATATAATATGGCTATGATTTCAGAACAGGATAAAGTAAATATCGTGGATATTGCCTACCGGTATGATGCAGGAGAATTTTGCACCGAATTATCTACCAATAATCAATAGTAAATAATCAATAATCAATTATTAGCCCGTTAGCAGCTCGAATTCCTCCGTGCTGAGGGACTGTCTCAGCTTCTGTAATGCAACCAACTCGATTTGCCGGACCCTCTCTTTACCTATTCCCAGGTCTTCGCCGATTTGCTGCAGCGTCTTTTTCTTCTTTTTTACAGGCGAGCCGAGCAGCCCGAAGTGATTTAAAATTATGTACTGCTCGCGCTCGTCGAGGTTGTCCTTGATAACGCCCACCAAGCTTCGGCGTGCCCGTTCGATAGCCACCACCCCCGCTGCCGCTGTGGTGCGCAAATCGCGCTGGATATCCGCAAGCGGGGCTGTCGGCGCCTTATCGGGCCGGCCGGCCTCAGCAGGTATCTTGCGGGCATAGTCCTTCGCTATGGTCCACGAAGCATAAGTGGCGAACCGAAAACCTCTCGTATAATCGAATTTTTCTACCGCCTGCATCAATGAGAAGTTGCCCTCGCTGATTAAATCCGGCAGGTTTGCCCCGCTGGTGGTGTGCTTGCTTGCGATACCGACCACGAGTCGCAGATTCGCCTCGATTATCATTTTTTTGATTGTCTCGGCCTCGGCCAGATAGTTCTCTATCTCTCCCAGAAGCCGGCTCGAAACGCGGGAGAGGTTTATACCCGCCCGCATCCTGCGGGCAAGGTATTTTAAATAGTTATACCGGCGGAACAGCCGGGCCTCTCGCTCCCTGTTGAGTACGGGCATATCCTTCAATGACTGCAGATACACGGGCAGTGAATCGTCTGCTAATCCGAACGGCTCAATGTCCTTGTCGGAAACGGGTGGTCTCTCGCTGATTGGTTCTGCTAAAATCTTTTCGCCGGCGTCTTCTTCAAGAAACTCGTCGCTGCCGATGAATTCAATCTTTTTCGCCAGCAGCTCCTTTGCTCTTCTGACGTTTATAATCCGGTATATCGAGCTTTTACTGCGATCGAACCGCTCCATCAATTCTTTCACATCGCGGCCTTGTTTGAACAGCTTATAGAGTTCACCACCGACAGCCGGGCTGATTGCACCGGCTGATTTGCTAAATATCGGCTCGTCGGGATGACTCTTTTCATAGTCTATGAGCACGTATCTGATGGTTTCGTGGCCTCTCGCCGTTTTAGCCGCTATCTGCTCTATAATCTTGTAACGGCTAAACAGCGTTTTACTCGCAAGCGCCTTCGCCCGCCGTACAATCAGCCATTTTTCCTTTTTTGTGAGCTGTTTAAAGTTTTTTGCATTGGCGGCAAGGGTCGGATTCGCCGCCAGAAATTTATCGACCGCCGACTGCAGAACGCCGAGCCGTTTCCGCCCGTCGTCGAAGACAAATTTTCGTGCAGCCAGACCCCGTTTTCGCCATCGGCTGATTGTCTTTGTTGAGACGCTAAGCTCCGCTGCGAGTTCTTCGATGGTATGGACCTTCTGGCCTTGCTCAGAGGCCGCAAGGTTGAGTTGACTGCTTAGCTTCGAAATAAAAATAGGCAGGTCATCCGCAAGCTCACTGCCCTTTATTAAATCTTCGCCCGTCGGCCCTTTGGGCCGATGACCCGTAATCTTAAAAGAGATGAACTCGAAGGGATATTCCTTGTCCCTGTCGATGGCTGACAACAGCTTCTCAGCCCCCTCAAGCTGTTTTCGACGTTGCTTTGCAGGCGCAAAGCGAAGCTGCATCAGCAACTGTGCTAAATTTTGATTCTTTATCTGTCGCATAGTTAAATAGCCACAAGGACACGAAGGCACAAAGAAATTAAAAGTTAAAAAACAAATATAGCCAGGCTTGGTGTCTTTGCGCCTTGGTGGCAGAACTTTTTGAATTTTTATTTGTCGTTTTGCATTTTAATTTTTACATTTTCAATGCCATCCCGACCCTGTCGGGATTCCGCAATTTTGCATTTTGCACCCCCACTTGCGTTGGGGCAGGCTTTGATTTTTACATTTTCAAACTGACCATTGGTCAGTTTGATTTTCCTATATCACCGAGTGTCCATTTTACCACATCCAGCGCAAAAACCCAACCACAGATGAACGCAGATTGTCATAGATTTTTTAGACAGGGCTCGACACTGCTCAACACCGTCTAACTTTACCCCGTTAGAAGTAAGCCCCGATGGAAACCTTCAGTTTCCTTCGGGGTAAATTGTCGACTTCTAACGGGGTTTAGGCACTTTCAACTTCTTTGTGCCTTTTCGCGGCCAATTTTTTACCTTTTTCCGCTTGTTCTGCCCTTTGTTTTACGTTATTATAGGACAGTAAAAGATAAGCACGATGTAGCTTGTGCCACAGGTAGCGGTGCCCTTTTTTGCGTGCCGCAAAAATTAACAATTCGATCAGTAACTAAAATCGTTAACTTAACTATATGAGGAAGAACTATGGCGAAAAAGAAAATAATTGTGTACGCTAAACCAGAGATTGGTCAAGAAGAGTTTACACGTCATATTTTCAGTATTTGTTCAAAAGAATTGGGCTATGAGATATTGAACATACAGAAAGCATTTCCCGATTGTACGGCAATTGACCTGGAAAGAAATAAGATTGTTCAGATAGAATTGGAGTATGAAGCAGGAAACTTTATCGCCCATGGTCATGATAAGCAGATGGACAAGGACAAGGAATACATTGTTATATGTTGGAATAATAACGGAGCTGACCTCGTGCGTTCATTAGGCGTAGATGTTATTGTCCTTAAAGAAGAAGAAAGACTCAATATAGAGATAGCAGAACCCCCCGAAATTAAAGAGAATCAGATTGAAAAGCCTCTTTACAAAATTATATCTTATAACCGCAAGATAGCTTACGGTAAAGAATTTAGCGAATTTGAAAACGTAAAAATGTTTAGAACAAATGTTCGATTGGGCAAGTATCTGCCCAAAGGCTCCGTGATTGTTCTGTATGAGAATCCTTGGTTGATAGGGGAATTTACAGTTGTCAGCTATCACTATTTGGAAAAGAAACCTGAAACCAGCTATGAAAAAGAACTTTATAGTCTGCTCTCATACCCTGTTACCCTGTCAGCGGATCCCGTAAAGGATTGTACGAAGTGCCACATAAACTTTACAGCGTTCAAAATGTATGACCCTCCCGTAGACCTTTTTCGAGTATTGAAGCGGAAGATGACACGGAATGGTTTCCTAAAACTAACATACGAAGAGTATCAAAAGATTAGAGGGCAAAGGAGATAGTCGTATAACAAATCGATTTACCGGCGTTTTATTAGACCCGCCGCCTTACGAGACACCTATTGAGGGAGCCGATTGTATCCTGATTCGTGGCAGGCATAAGCCCATAAACCCAGCGGATATTAACAAAGACGGCATAGTTGACGCTGCTGATTTTGCCGTATTAGCCGACCACTGGCTGCAATCCAGTATTGTAGAGGACTAATTTGCTGACGTGACAAAAATTTGATTTGTTGCCGATGGGCTGTGGGCATTACGCTTGCAGCCCTTTTTGCTTGACCGCGAAACTTGTGCCTATGAGAGCGGGCATCCGCATCTAAAAATTTAAATCAAGCGGTGTTAATCAGTGTAAATCCGTCTCTGATTCGAACAGTGTTAATCTGTGTCTCTATGGCAATTTACGAATCACGAGCCACAATTCACGAATCACGAGTCACGAATCACGCCACCAGCACCTTCGCCATATCGACCGCCGAGGCGGCATCGGCGGCATAACCATCGGCGCCAATCTTGTCGGCATAATTCTGAGTTACCGGTGCGCCGCCTATCATAATCTTGGCCGAAACACCGGCCTCCTTCAGTGCCTTTATGGTCCTCTCCATACCGGTCATCGTTGTGGTCAAAAGAGCGCTCATTCCAACCAACTGCGCACCCGTGGCTTGGGCGTGCTGGACGAACTTTTCAGCCGAAATATCGACACCGAGGTCGATAACCTCAAAGCCGGCGCCCTTCAGCATCATAGCCACCAGGTTTTTCCCGATATCGTGCAAATCGCCCCGCATGGTGCCTATCAGAAATTTCCCGATTGGCTCGACGCCTGCCCTGGTAAGCTCCGGCTCGAGAAGCCCCATCGCCATCTTCATTGCCCGCGCAGATATGAGCACCTCGGGTATGTAAATCTCATTCTTCTTGAAGCGGGCGCCGACAACGTCCATACCCGCAATTAACCCGTTATCAAGAATGGTCTTGGCTTTCGTACCCTCCTCAATGGCCGACCGCGTGATTTCCACCGCAGAATTCTGGTCGCCCTTGATAATCGCATCGGCCAACGCCTTCAAATCCGCCATCTCAATTCACCTCGACAAAACTAACTTAACCTGCTTGCACTCATTTCTCTTACAATAGAAACGGAGATTAAACACTATTTCGCAGGCCGGGACAAGTCATAAATCAAATTTTTCCACTGCGATAGTGTCTCACGCAAAATAATACCATAAAAAAGCGGATTCGCACCACTTTGTTTGACACACATTGGACGGTAATGTATCTTATCTGTTTTCGTTGCCGACATACGACATACGATATACGAAATACGAAATATGAGCAATTACATAGTCTTGTTGAAACAGGTCCCTGACGTAACGCAGATTACCGACAATGCGTTCGACCCCAATACCGGCACGCTCATCCGCACCCGCCTGGCCAGCGTAATCAACGAGCTGGACACGCAGGCACTGGCCTTTGCGAATCAGATGAGGCGGGACAGCTCCGACAGAAACGGCAAAATCATCTGTCTGACTATGGGCCCGCCGATGGCCGAAGAGGTCTTGCGATACGCACTCAGCCGTTGTGCCGATACGGTGGTCCTTTTGACCGACAAGGCACTCGGCGGGGCGGACACAGTGGCAACGGCAAATCCGCTTGCCTTCGCCGTTAGAAAAATAGTCAGGGAAATCCTTAACGCAGACGCTGATTATTACGTCGTTTGCGGAATGCAGTCGGTGGATGGTGACACCGCCCAGGTGCCGCCCCAGATTGCCGAAGAGCTGGCCCTGCCCTGTATCGCTTATGTTACCGACGCCGAATTCAGGAACAGCCGATTTGAGTTCACCCGTATTATCAGCGGTGGTAGCCAGGTGGTCGCCGCCAAGACCCCCCCTGCCGTAATCACCGTTGCCAAATACGAATACCCGCTGTTTGCAACGTTTGCCGCAACCCGGCGGGCGAACAAAGCCGAGATTATTCGCTGGACAGCCGATGACATCAAGGCGACGCATATCGGCGTTGCCGGCTCGAAGACAAGCGTAATCAGGGTATTCCCCCCCGGCAAAAGCACGAGAAAGTGCAAACGGCTCGGCGATACAAAATCATTAGCTAAACTGCTCATCGACAGCTTCAAGACCGCAGGCAGCGAGACCGGCAGCAGTACTGGTCAAACAGACCGTTATATCCTGCCGAGCGAACGGACGGATAAATTGGACAGAAGTTTCGAGGCGACAAAAAAAGAAAACGAAGATTTCAGGATTTTAGCCGACACGCTCAGGATGTTAGGCGTCAGCGACGTTAGCCGGATTGATGAGTATATTAAAACAAAGGTCCTTGATGCTGCGGCTGAGCATTTCCACAAAAAGGCGCTGGAGGATATGTTGGACGGCTTGAAGCTGACCAAGCCCAGCTTTCAGGGTGAGGTCTGGGTCGTCGCCGAGCAAAGCCGCAGCACTATACATCCGGCGACATTTGAGCTTATCGGCGCCGCCCGCTGGCTGGCTGATTCCCTGCAGACCGACGTAGGTGTATGTTTGGCCGGCTGGGACACCGAGCCGATGGCAAAAGACTTAATTGCCGCCGGCGCAGACAGCATCTACATCATCGAGGACAAACTGCTGGCCGATTTCGACCCGACCGCATACCGCAAGGCCGTTGCCGATTGCATAAAAAAATACGCACCGCAAATCGCCCTCTTCGCCGCAACCCCGCAGGGCAGGATGCTGGCGCCGATGGTCTCGTACCGCCTTGGCTGCGGGCTGACCGCCGACTGCACCTCGCTGGATATCAGGGACAGCTCACGAACAGGCCGAATCGCCGTCCTTCTGCAGACCCGCCCCGCATTGGGCGGAAACGTTATGGCAACTATCTGCACCAAAAATTCAAGCTCCCAAATGGCTACCGCAAGGCCGGGCGTTATGAAGCCGTTGTCCCCAGACACCTTGCGAACAGGCAAAATTATCAAACACAAAATTGACGTCTCCGATGACGATATTGGCTTGGAGATTATAAAAACAGAACTCGGTGTCGGCGAGGTAAACCTGAATGTCGAGGTGATTGTCAGCGGCGGCAAAGGAATGCACAGCCGCGATAACTACGACCGGCTCGTCGGCTCGCTTTGCAACTGCCTGGCCCAAAAGCTAAATGCGCCGGTTGAAAGAGGCGCTTCACGCGCAGCCGTCGAGCAGGGCTTTGTCGAGCGGGCCCATCAGGTAGGTCAAACCGGCACCTCCGTCGCACCGAAACTTTATATCGCGCTCGGAATATCCGGCGCCATTCAGCATATGATAGGCGTCTCGAATGCCGACACCATCGTCGCCGTCAACTCCGACCCCAACGCGCCGATATTTAAACAGTCCGATTACTATATCGTCGCAACCGTCGAAGAGACTGTCCCACAGCTCGTTCAGGCATTAGAGGCAAAATAAAAAGTGTCAAATAACAAAAATCACAACAAAGTATCGGTTCTGGTGATTGGTGCCGGCCCTGCCGGCCTGGCGACCGCGATACAGCTAAAGGCCAAAAGGCCGGCTCTCGATGTCTGCGTTATAGAAAAAGCCGCCGACCTCGGAAATCACAATCTCTCCGGCGCGGTCTTGGAAGCCGAGCCGCTCCATACCCTCCTGGACTCCGCTGTGCCGGCTTGGCGGGATACCCCCGCCGCAAAAGAGGCGCTGGCAAAGAAAGTCGATAAAGAAAACGTAATGTTCCTTCTGGGAAAGAAGCTGTCGTTTAACATCCTGTTTGCAATCAAACTTGCCGCAATGCTCGGATTAGGCCCAGGCCAAATGCTCCACAAAGGCGATTACATCATCTCGATAAGCAAGCTGACAAAATGGCTGGGCCAAATTGCAAAAGACCTCGGCGCAGAGGTATTGTCCGGCTTCGCCGCTGAGGACATTATTTTAAACGAATCAGCCGGTATGGCAAAAGCCGTCAAGCTCGTTGACCAGGGACTCGATAAAAACGGCGATAAACAGCCGAACTTCCTCGAAGGCGAAACAATATACGCCGACTTCATCGTCCTCGCCGAGGGCTGCGACGGCCTTCTGACGGAAAAATTTATAGAAAAAGCAGGGCTCAAGCGGCAATGTCCCCAGCTTTACTCGCTCGGCGTCAAGGAGCTTATAAAGGTAGATAGCCGTCAGTATGAAAAATTCGGCTCAGGACGTGTTGTCCACGCTATGGGTTTCCCGATATGGACACCGCTGGTCGGCCCTGCAATGTTCGGCGGCGGCATCTGCTATCCCGGTGAAGACGACCATATCGCCGTCGGGATGATTGTCGGCGCCGACTGGAGGTATTGTGATTTCAATCCGCAGGATGCACTGACCAATTTCAAGCAGCACAGCTTCGTAAGGCAGTTTATCGAAGGCGGCACCATCGTGGAAGCAGGCGCAAAGATGATTCCCGAAGGTGGATACTACGCCGTCCCGAAAGACCCGCAAACCGGTACTATAGGCAAGGCCAACGTGATGATTCTCGGCGATAGCGCCGGCTTCGTCAATATGCTCAAAATCAAGGGCCTGCACAACGCCATCGATTCAGGCATCCAGGCCGCAAAGGCAATCACCGAAACCTTCGATAACCCCGAGCTGGCGGCAGCAAAATACACCGACCTGATTAACGCCTCGAATGTTGCCGCCGAAATGAAATCGGCAAAAAACTTCCGCCAGACAATCGCAAAGCTCGGCCCTTCGCTCGGAATGCCGCTATCGGTCCTCGGCGGTCTGCTGCCGAAATTTAAGATTGAAGAGGACTATAAGATGATGATGACCGCTCGATACCGCCTCAAGCCGAATCAGCAGTTTGATAAAGATACCTTTATCGCAATGGCCGCCACCGCCCACCGCGAAGACCAGCCGTCGCACCTGACGATTCTGGACTCAGCCGTCTGCAAGACCCAATGCACGCCGGCCTTTGACAGTCCCTGCATTACATTCTGTCCCGCCGGCGTTTATGAGACGGTGCACGGCGAAGTAATCCCCGCCAATCCCTCGAACTGTCTGCACTGCAAGACCTGCCAGCGGAAGTGTCCCTTTGACAATATCAGGTGGACCGTCCCCGAACCCACCGGCGGCCCACGTTACAAAAGAATGTAAAATTTTTTCCGATTTAGCCCCCACCCCTGCGGTGGGGGGATTTTTTGTGGTTTTACCCACCCCTGCGGTGGGGGTTGTTTAGCCGTCGCCGGCACGGCGACGCAGGGTCATTCCTGCGGAATTTATCCCTTACGGGAGCAGGAATCCAAATAAACCCTTGAAACCTTCGTCCAAAATCCGTATAATTACAAATCAAGCGAGCTTAGGGAAAACAACCGGGGCGGCAGGATAATTGATTCCTTCGATTCCCTCAGCGCTGCTTGGGACAAGTGAACTCAGGACAAGTATTGGTATTCCGCCAAAGGCGGGCTGAGTGATAAATTACGGGTAACGTTAGTCAGAACTATTTAGAAGGACTAGCAGATGAAAGCATTTATTGGGCGTGATTTTGACGAAAAGTATGACTCGCTGATACAAAAGATCGTAGAACATATAGAAGCGCACGATATAAAATGCATAGGTGCCAAAAAAGCGAGGAGTAAATCAATTGATGAGAAAATCACAGATTTAATCTTGGAATGTGAGATTTTTGTAGGGGTTTTCACTTGTGATAAGCCAATTTGTCAAAAAGAGAAGATAGCATGGTTTTGTAACCCAAGAAAAATCAAAGAGTACTCAACTTCTAACTGGGTGATTCAGGAATCTGGCTTTGCGATAGGCTCTAATAGAGGATTAGTTTTATTAGTAGAAGATGGAGTTCGTGGCTTTCCAAAACTCCAAGGAAATATAGAATACATTCCATTTAAGAGAAATTCCATAGAAGAAAATTTCACGAAATTAAGTGAAATAATCAATGACGTAAAGACCAAGATTGCAGGAGGAGTGGTCGAGAAAACAACGGAAGAAAACAAACAGCTTGATGGTACTAAGTTGGAAGAACAGGAGGGAGAACCAAAGCAAGAAACTGAATATAGAAAAAATGTAGCGCTTAATAAGTTTTACCAAGCATTATTTGATGATGAAAATTTTGTAGAAGCACAGAAAATATTTGACAAAGAAGTTCAGGAAGTTGTTGAGGAGGAAGATAAAGTCCCATATCGTGCTTTTCTTCTTCGAAAATCCCATTTACTTGGTGATAGTAATGCCTTTGATAAATTTCAGAAATTGGCACAAGAAAACGAGGACAATCCCCGTGTGATTAAGCAACTTGCATATTACTACAAAGATATAGGGGAATTTAGAAAAGCAGAAGAGACCTTCCTGCTTGCTAAGGACAAATATAACAAAAATGATGCAGACGAAAGGAAGGGGCTAGTTGATGCATATGTTCAAGCCGCTGTGTGTCTTAGTTTAGATGATAAATATAAAGATGCTATCAGTATGCTGAATAAGCTGCTCTTTGATTCTGTTCTTGCGGAGCAAAAGGCAAAAATAGTAGAGGCGATGGCAAGAATATTCAAGGAAAATGGTGAAATTGATAGATTTTTTACACACAGTGAAGCAGCTTTGGATATTGAACCATATAATACAAAACTTCGATTTAATTTAGCCTATGCTTATAGCAACAATAATAATGAAAAATTAGCATTATTGCATTACAAAAAGCTAACGAGAAAGAGCTCCAGACTGAACAACTTGGGTGTCTCTTACGATCATCTCAAGCTTATTGGCAAAAGTGCTGAGAGTTACCTCAAAGCGGCTGATAATGATAGCGTCATGGCTATGGGAAATCTTGCTCATAAGTACTTAGACGCAGGTTTTGTTAATAAAGCCAGAGAACAACTAGAAAGAGCAAATACTCTGATAAATCGTGAAACTGAAGCACAACCGAGAGTCGGCAGTGCTCAACAAAAGCTAAAAGATCTATTAGAGAGTGAAAACAAGCAAGAAAAGACATTCTTGACAGAAGCAAGAAAAGAAAGTCGGTACAGAGTTAGATATTCAGAAGCTTTATGTTCAGATAAAACTGTAAGTAAAAACCAAATAGAAGGAACTTGGGAAACTCCGTGGGGTAATGGAAAATTAAACTATGATGAAAGTACAAAGTCATTTAATATAAAGATTCAAAAAGAAACTGATCAAAGCTTTCTGTCTTCACTTCTAGCCGCTAAAGTTGGTATTCCCACATCTGAACCAGAGAAAAAGTTTCAAAATATAAGTATTGAAGGGACATTTGAGGGCTTGGGGGGAAAATATAACATTAGAATTATTGAAGGGAAAGAAGCTCCAACTTTACTAACCGGAGAAGCTGATGCCACAGGTCATTTAATCTTAAATGATGATATCAATAACATGTCAGTAATGGAAAAAACAAAAGACGGCAAAATAGAATTCAAACAATGGAAGAAGCAACCAACCCCTTCAGGTCCAAGCTAACCGCTATACTTATATACATAAGGGTAACCTGCCATCCCGACAGAGTAGAAAGGAATCTGCGTTCTCTGCGGTAAATTCTTTTTATTCGTTTTTTCCTTGATTTTTGCCCGAAATTTGGTATAATATTAACCCTGTACTCTCGTAGTGCAGGGGTGTTAAAATACCCACCTGATTGCCAGCCCCTAGGGGAATTACCAATGAACCATTTAACCATTCACAAGCATCGAATATCCAGAATCCGCCATTGGGCGTCCTGTGGAGAGATTCCAACTTTAGCTCACTTTAGGCACTTTAGCCCACTTTACACTAATGAGTATCGAGTATCGAGATACGAGTCTTTTATGCAAAACAAACCCAATTTGCCAAATGCCGAAATGAACGTAAGTGAAGCTTACACAGGGGGTTATGAAAATAAATGCTTTCGCAGACACCGGAAAAACAAACCCAATTCAAAGCCAATTCAAACCCAATCAAACCCAATTCGAAGCCAAAACAAACCCAACCTGTAGTGAGCTTGTCGAACCTATTCCAAAGGGGGCTCCCAACCCTCATTTTTATCCCCAAAAAACCGCAGATGTCAAAATGGTGTCAATCGTCAAAATCGAGGTTAACCAGTGTATCGCCCGGCGCAGATATGCCGCGGCGCTGTAAAAGGGAGCCATCCATCCTGTACAGAGTAATCAAGGCCTTTAGATAATTGGCAACGGCCTGCGTTTGGGCAATCTGGCTGGCAACAAAGTCACGCTGGGCCTGGCCGACAAGCAGAGAAGTAGATTTACCCACCCTGAATTTCTCAGTCTCGGCACGGAGCTTTTCCTCTTGGAAATCGCTTGTGGCGGCGGTCGCAGTAATCTGTTCGCGGGCACGTGTTACCTCGATATAGGCCGAGCGCACGTCAACCTGTGTAAGCTGGGTAAGGTTCTCCAGTGCCTTACGCAGTTGCTGTTTACTCAAAACAGCCCGGCTGTGCTGTGCCTGAGCGCTTCGATTGACGGGCGGCAATTCCAATACAAGGCCCCAGGTGACATCGTAATTGCCTGCGTCGATTTTATCCGAAGCGTTGCTGAAGGTATCGGCATAGCCCGTCTTGCCGAAGGAGATAAACATATCCATTTTGGGCAGCAGGCCGTTTTTGGTTCGCACGACCTCAAGGTCGCCGTGCTGGATTTGCAGCCGGGCCTGATTGAGGTCGGGGCGCATCTTCAGCGCAAGCTGGATATGCTGGTCAACATTGTCAAGTTTAATATCAGGAAGCGCGGTGTCGTATTCAAGAACAATGTCCCTGTTCCAGTCGATAGCCGGCGAAGGGTTCAGAAGCCGTAGCAGTTCGATACGTTCCTTTGCGAGGGTGCTTCGGGCGTTTATCAAGTTTTCCTTCCGCAGCGCAACCTCTACCTGTGCGGCAGCGAGCTCGGTTTCGGCGAGGGTTCCTATCTTGATTCGCTCCTGGGTCTCTGTCATCTGCTTTTCGGCGAGTTCGAAGGAGTTTGTGTAGATTTCAATCTGCCTTTTGGCGAGGGCATAATCCCAGAATTTCGACTCGACCTCTTCGAGAAGAACCTCGGTGAAGCCGCGTAGCTCATACCGCGATATCAGCGTGTCGAGCATGGCCTGATTCACACGTGCGAGGTTGGCGCGGATATCCATTCCCTGCAAGAGGGCCTGAGTAACCGTAAGGCCGAGACGATTTGCGGTGAATGTGTCGCTGTAGAGAGACGAATCGGCATAGCTTGTGCTGCCCTCGAGCTCGAGAACGGTGCCGGTAGGGAACAATTTGGCCAAAGAGACTGAACCGGTGAGGGAATCAACGGTTGAGACCTCGGTGTCAGCGCCGGCACGGGAGAGCCGCTCGGCAACAGCCCTTCTGCTGGATACGTCGGCGTTCAGAACGGGGTCAAAAACCGCAAGCTCCTCATTTTCGAAGGTGCGGGTTATCCGGGGATTCATCCTCTCGACGACCAGAGACTGATTATTCTGCATAGCGAGAAGAATCGCCTGCTGGATACCTATTTTCAGGGGGCCTTGCGGTGCGGCGAGTTTGTTTGAGTCGATGGACCAGCCGGCGGCGGAGCTTTGGCGGTTCTGAGAAAGAACGTCTTCGGGGTCGGTCGAGAGGTAGTCGAATTGCGGCTGCGGGTCTATTGACAGACACGAGGACAGTAAAAAGGCCTCGATAATCAATATCGCACTGCAAAATATATTGAACTGTCTTGTTCCGAGCATAATGCCTTCTTCAAGTGTCACTAAACGGGAACTTCTTTTTCAACAATTCTTCCGTTGGAAGTTTTTCCCGGTCTGAGACGTTCTACAACCGAATAGACCACCGGAACAAATACAAGGGTAATTAACGTCGAGCTAAGCAGTCCGCCTATTACGGCCCTTGCCATAGGTGCCTGTGCCTCACCGCCCTCACCCAGGCCGAGTGCCAGAGGCACCAGACCGATGATGGTTGTCATTGCGGTCATAAGTATGGGTCGCAGACGTCTTCGGCCGGCCTCCTCTATGGCCTCACGAAGCGAAAACCCGTCCCTGCGACGAAGCAGATTTGTATGGTCAACCAGAAGAATTGCATTATTGACGACAATGCCCCCTAACATAATACAGCCGATAAAGGATTGAACGTTAAAAGTCGTGCGCGTCAACAGGAGCATAAAAATAACCCCTATTGCGGCCAGCGGCACCGAAAACATAACGATAAAGGGGTCCCGCAGCGACTCATACTGGCAGGCCATAACCATATAAACCAGCACAAGAGCCAGGACACAACTAACAAGCAGCTCTCTGAATGATTTCTGCTGCTCCTCGTAATCCCCTCCGAACGCTATGCTGAAATCAGCAGGTATGGGAATGGTTTGAAGTTTCTCCCGTATGTCCGAGAGTATCGAGCCAATATCCCTTCCGCTTATGTCGGCTGTTACGCTGACAAGTCGCTCCTGGTTCTTTCTTTCTATCTGTACAGGGCCGCTTTGAGGCCCGACGCTTATGACGTTTTTGAGAACAACGGGCTGGTCCTGTGAATTGGTTATCGTAAGATTGAGAATATCTGCCAGCTCCATTTTTTCGGCGTCCCTGAGCTTGACAAGTATCGCATATTCGTCCCCTGCCTGGCGATAGTAGCCGGCCTCTGTGCCCGAAAGAATTGTCTGAAGCGCACTTGCTATCTTTGAAACGGTCAGGTTCATATCGGCGGCCTTTTGTCTGTCTATGAAAATCAACTCTTCAGGACTGCCCATCTCTCGGCTTATTCGGGCATCCGTTACTCCTTCGGTCGATTCGACAATACCTTTGACCTGCTCGGCCAACATAGCTGCCATCTGCAAATCATGACCGCGGGTTTCCACCTCGATTCTGTCGCCCTCAGAGGTGCCCATACGCAGCAGAAACAGCCCCTGGCCGGCACGGGTGCGGACAATCATCCCGGGTATTGCGCTGAGCTTTTCTCGCAGCTCGTCGGCAATCTGCTCGCTTGTTCGACTCCGCTGCGACCGGGGGACCAGTGAAATCCGTAGCTGACCCGTATGGCCGCCCCGGCCCCGCCACCGTGAGCCGCCCAGCCTTGTTACCGTGTTCTTGATTTCAGGCACGGATTCACTGACGATTTGCTCAACAACTTTGAACTTCTCATCCACCACATCCAGCCTTGTGCCGACCTGCATCTCGGCATTGATACGGACCTCGCCTTCGTCGGCACTCGGCATAAGCTCGATTCCCACATAAGGAATAAGCAGCAGGCTTATCGCAAGAAGCAGAACCGCCGTTGTCACAACAAAAAAACGGTTTTCAAGGGCAAGGTGCAGGAGCTTTTTGTAGGTGTTCTCCATATTTTTGAAGAATTGCGCGCTTATCCGAAATGCCCTGGCCCGAAAGCCCTCTTCGCTGCCGCTTTGTGCCGACTTTGAAGGAAGTATGCGTGCTGAAAGCATCGGAACTACCGTAAGGGCAACCACCAAAGAGCAAAAGAGCGAAAAACTGACGACGATTGAAAGCTGCTTGAACATAACCCCCGACATTCCCCGTACAAAGACCAGAGGCAGAAAAACCGCCAGCGTCGTTAAAGTACTGGCCATAACAGCAGCAGTAACCTCTTCCACCCCGGAAATAGCAGCATCCTCCGGAAGTCGCTCTGATTCCCGCATCCTGAAGATATTTTCAAGCACGACTATCGCATTGTCAACCAGCATCCCGATTCCAAGGGCAAGGCCTCCCAGCGTCATAATATTGAGAGTAAAATTACCGAAATACAGCAGGGCAAAAGTGGCAATGATTGAAACCGGTATGGCAGTTGCAATTATCACCGTACTTCGCACGTTTCGAAGAAAAAAAAGCAGCACAAGGACCGCAAGTATGCCTCCGTAAACCGCCGAAGTACCCACATTGCTGATAGACCGCTCGATATAGTCCGATGTGTCGATAATCGGTATTATTTTTATCTGTGGTATATCTCGGTTGATGCGCTCGAGTTCGGCAAGTGCGCCGCGAGCCACTTCGACGGTGTTCCTGCCCGATTGTTTGTTGACCGAAAGTCGTATACCCGGCACGCCGTTGACACGCACAATCCTTGTGATTCTCTCCCAAGAATCCTCCACAACGGCGATTTCCCTCAACTGGATGGGGGCACCGTGTCGAACAGCTATGACGGTATCCTGCAGTTGTTTCAGGTCGGTGTACTCACCCGGTGTTCTGACGGTAATCTCGAAGCTGCCTTTTTCAATCACACCGGCCGGAATGTTTACGTTTCCTTCGCGTATGCGTGAAATGATGGAATCAAGCGGTATGGCCAGAGCGTTTATCTTGGCAGGGTCAAGATTAACGTGTATCTCTCGTGCGAGACCTCCACGCACGTCCACGGCGGCCACACCGTCAACCCGCTCAAGCCGATATTGAACCTGGTCTTCGATGAGCTGACGCATCTGAACAGGGTCCAGATCGCTGTAGGCACCGAGAATCAGTATCGGAAAACTCGCAAGGTCGAATTTTCTCAGCCTGGGTCGGTCGGCATCCTCAGGAAGCCGATTAATCACACGGTCCAGCCGGTCACGTATGTCATTTGCCGCAGCATCAAGGTCTGTGCCCCAGGCAAACGTTACCCGAACAGTGGACTGGCCCTCAGTGGACATCGAGGTCAACTCCTCAACACCCGGTACGGCGCTGAGGGCCTGTTCTATCGGCCGGGTTATCAGTTCCTCAATTTCCTCCGGGCCGGCATTTTCGTAAGAGCAACTGATGCTCAGTGTCGGGTACGAAATATCAGGCATTAGGTCTATGGGAAGTCGAAACAGCGAGATAGTTCCAAGCAGCAGAACTATCAGCACGACCATAATCGTAAATATTGGGCGATGAACAGCAAAGCGAGAGATTCTCATTTGGAATCTCCCGGCCCGGTATCGACTGAGCCTGCATCAGAATTGTTATCAAAGCCCGGAAGCTCCTGCGGGTCTGACTGCTTCGTGCTGAGCCTGATATCGGAGCCGTCTTCCAGAAGATGATTGCCCATTGTGACCACCCGACCTGAAATCTGCGGTTCTATGACTTCAACCTGTTCGCCTCTTGTTATGCCGGTTGTTACCGGCACAAAACGTGCCTTGAGATTTTTTTCGTCAACGACAAAAACTCCCTCTCTGTCTTTCCTTCTAACCATAGCAGCAAGGGAAACGAGGGTGGCATTTTCGTGCCTTGCAAACTCAACCTCGGCCCTGAGAAACATTCCGGGCTTGAGCAGATGGGCCGGGTTCGGCACCTCTATTTCCACCCTTGCCTGGCGACTGCTTTCCTTCAGCATCGGTGCGATTCGGACTATTGTGCCCGCAAAGGTTCTGCCCGGATAGGCATCTGTGGAGACAAGCGCCTGTTGGCCTGTACCGACTTTGGGGTAGTCCTTTTCAATAACGTAAACAACAGCCGTCAGCGGGTTGTTTTCAAGGACCGAGACGATGAGCTGATTGACCTGCAGCAGCGCCCCTTCATCCACGAATCTCTCGCCAACAACCCTGGTCTGGTCGCCTTTTTCCCAGAAGGCCTGCACCTTTGTATAAGAAAGTCGCACCTCTGCGGCCTTCAGTGCCGCCTCCTTCTGGGTCTGCTGGGCAAGAGAGACCTTGTATCTCATCTGGCAGGCGTTGAATTCGGCCTCCGAGACGTCCAGTTCCGAAGCCGAAGCAATCTGCTTCTCGCGGAGGGCCTTTGCTCTTTCATACTCACGTCTGGCGATATCGAGGTCGGTAGCGCAATTTGCGGCGTTTGCCTTGGCGACCTCCAGCTCAGCTTTCGCCTGTTCGAGTTGTTGAGTGAATTCTTCGTCATCGAGGATTGCTATGACCTGATTGCGTTCGACGGTGTCACCGATGTCAACGAGCAGTTTTCGCAGCCATCCTGCCACCTTAGGCGCGACGACAAACTGGGACTTCGGCTCGAAAGTGCCGGTAAAAATGCCGACGTCACAGATGAGGCCATTATGAACGGCTGCGGTCTCGACGGGCACCGGCTGGCCGGAAAGCCGCTTTTCGCCGGCGCCGGAATCGGCACCTCGCCTGCGTAGCTGCAAGAGTGCAACTACGACAACCGCAGCAATAAGCAATAATAAAAAACGCCTTTTCAACTGTCTTTCCTAAATAGCAGTTAATGAAGGAAATCGCCTATTTCCTTGCCAATATAATACCAAAATCTTTGGCACAGGTCAAATCTCGTATTAGCAGTAGTAAGGCAAATACAGCTTCGATTTAATGGAGATTTCAGCTTCTACTATTTCAATTTTATCTGTTTGACGTCAGCAGAAGTGGCACAGGATAAGGGATTTGACTAAAAAAAGCATCAAGCAGTTTCCTGGTGGAAAGAAACCACTTGAAATTGCAGATTTCGGCTCCGTAATTAGGCCGCCTGGCTGGCCATTCTTAACCGCTACCAAATCTAAGTTCCCATCCCTGGAAACCTTATCGCCGCTTTTCCTTATTCTCGATTCAAAACAAACCGGATATTTCTGCCAAACTCTATATCCGTCCTTTACAAACACCCTGCTCAATCCATCTAACACGTCTCTGTGCAGCCCTTTTCTGCTTTCAGCATTAACGCCAAAACACACCTCCTTGACTTTATCGATTATGCGAGCCATATTTCAGCCAATACCTGAAAATAAACTTCACACCCTTATGGAGGGGACAAAGGGGGGCCCCCCTGCACTCTAAACCTTATCCCCTATTCGCCATTAAATATTTAGCCCCCGAAGTCTTGCACTTCGGGGGTTCAAAACTAACTTAAAACCGCTGGCCTTGCCAGCGGCGTATTTAGCCCCCAGTTTCACTGGGGGTTACCCACGTGAGGAACGCTTACCCCCATTACCGCGAATTCGGTCAATTCCTGAGCTAAAGGCCACATTCGTAAAAAATTTTGCAAAAATTCTCATTTTTTTCTTGCACTAAGGCCGTGTATGGTGTATTAAGTAAGTAATACACTAATACTAAGAAAGTGAAATTCGATGCTATTAGAAATTGACCATCACAGTGGTGTACCTATTTATCGCCAAGTAATCAGGCAAATCCGGCAGCAGATAATGACTGACGGATTGAAACATGGGGACCAGCTGGAAACAGTTCGTGATCTGGCGGCACATCTGAAAGTCAATCCTATGACTATTAGTAAAGCGTACTCACTTCTGGAAGCTGAAGGACTTGTTAAAAGAAAACGGGGGATTGGCCTTTTTGTGGCTAAAGTGAGAAAAGGCCAGCGAGATCAGATAAGAGCCAAATTACTGAACAGTATTGTAAATAAGGCGGCGATCACCGCTATTCAGCTAGGAGTATCGGAAGGCGAAGCTATAGAGTTTTTCAAGAAACACTACAAAGAATACAATTCCAAAAACCGGAGGCTAAAATGATAAATGGAAATCCGATAGTACAAATGCGTAACGTCTCCAAGAGATTCGGGAAAATACAGGCATTGGATAAGATCGATTTGGACATCAAACGAGGGGAAATCATCGGCCTGTTAGGAGCCAATGGAGCGGGCAAGAGCACTTTGTTAAGACACATTATTGGCTTATACCTTGCCGACCAAGGCCAGTGCATCACATTTGAAACAGACGCAGCAAAGCTAACCCCGAAAGAGCTTGGACGGATTGGTTATGTTCACCAGGAAGGCGAGCTTCTCGAATGGATGACGACAAAGCAGTTGATCCGCTATGTAAGTGCATATTACGAAAACTGGAATCACGAATTAGAAGAGAAATACATTGCTGATTTTGATATTTCTCTTAAAGACCGTGTTGGTTCGCTGTCGCCGGGCCAGCGGCAAAAAGTGGCCATACTTTTGGCAATAGGTTTTGAGCCGGAACTGCTGATTTTGGACGAACCTGCATCGGCCTTGGATCCTATAGCCCGCAGCCAATTCTTAGATTTGTTGCTGCATATAATCCAGGACGAAGACCGTACAATTATTATCTCGTCACATATTCTAAGCGATGTTGAAAAAGTGATAGATCATACAATGATTATGCGTACCGGAAAGATACTGCGTGATTGCAGTTTTGATAGTCTCAGAGAGGAATTTCTCAAAGTTACACTTACATCTCTAAATGGCAACTTGTCTGTCGAATTACCGTTTGAAAACATAATCGACTGCGAAAGAAGTGGCGCCCAAGCGACACTTACAGTGCAAAATTGCCAGCAGCAAGAATTGGAAACCAAAGCCAAGGATTTGAACTGCGAAATTGAAATCAGGTCGCTGTATTTAGAAGAGATTTACAGGATTATTGTGAGCAAGTGCGAGTAACTGGAGAAACAAAATGACAGCGTTACAAGCAAATCTTAAACATTTTTACCAGCGGCCGGTAATGTGGTTTTGGTATTTTATTTTAGCAGTAACTATTATACCCGTTGTTATTTTGCCTTTAACTTCTGCGTGGGATAAAAGTTTTTCCACATATCTTATCGCGAGTGTTTTTTTAGGTATTATAGCTGCTAGTATACAAAAGGAAATCCTCACAAAACCATTTTCATTTTGTCTTCCGGGATATCAAAAAACTTTGAGAAGACTTTTTTTCCTGATAGGCGTCTTAGCAAATAGTGTATTGGGATTAACCTTTATTAGGTATCCTGGAATTGATCTGCCTTATACCTTACTTGTAATATGCGGTGCGTGTTTTATGGGGATGGCGTTCTATATGCTTGCAATTTGGATTACCTTGCTTGGGAACAATACTTTTGCGTACATTGGTTTTGCCCCACTCGTGGTTATCGGTTTAGAAGCTATCGGGATAGAGGTTGGGGATATATTAGAACATGTAATAATTACTTTGCCGCTTTACCTGATTATAACAAGCTTACTTTTTTGCGTTTTTATTTGGAGATACCTTGGTAAGGTCTCATTGACTCGTCGACATTGCGACAAAGTCATGTTGGGTATTTTAAGCAACGCAACATCAAAAAGAGTGCGACTGTATCTGCAGAACAAAGCGTTAAAAAAACAGTCCAAGAGTACAGTGACTTTTAATAATAAATTATATGAGTCTTTCTTGCAACGAATGAAAAAATATGCCTTTTTTACAAAGAGAAGGTATGTGTTGGGATATGCTTTGATGTTGCAGGATAAATTTTTGCACTTATGGAGCTTAAGATTTTTAGTGACAATTTTGTTGGTTATTGTATCTCTCGGATACATTGGTACTGGGGAATTAAGAGCAATTGACATGTTGTTTTTACTACCTATAGCATTTTCATTTAATTTTAATCTTCTACCTTATGGCAGCATTCTTTTGCCTGGAGGACGAAAGGAAAAATACTATGCCTCAGTTGGATTAGCATTTGCTATGACTTTACTGATAGTTGTTGTCGCAGTTATAGTAGAAGGTTTATCTATTTTATTAGCGGGAATTTTGCCAACTATTAGTCTAAAAGGGCAAATATATTCCTATCAGCCAATGAATATTGAAAATCTTTTGACGTGCTTGTTACTGATGCCGATTGGATTCGTTTTTGCAACACTGCTGTCGAAAAACTATGTATCTAAAACAATCACAATGATAGCACTGCTTTTCGTATGGTCTTTTCTTTGGCGCTTAGTTGTTACAACATATATCTGGATGATTTCAGCTTTAATATTGATTAGTTGGGCAGGTTTTTTAATGGTTCTACTTTATCACTGTATGAGAAGGTCCTTGGTAGGCCAAGGCAAATCATAAAATGCTGGACGAACCCCGACATTGCAGTTTAATGATTAGGGCCGCCCTTGTTTGGCTAAACATCCGCGCTCTCCGTGGTTAAATTTCTTCGTGTTCATTCGTGGTCAAAAACAAAAAAATCCCCTCCTCAAATCCCTCATCCAAAAACCATAAACCCCAAAACCATGATTCTTAAAGCACTCCATAAGTATCCCGATTTAATCGGGATACTTATATACTTTTACAAAATCCCCTCGTAGCAAAGCGAAGACCCCAGAATGTTTTTATCTGGGGCCCGGTCATCTTTTCCAAATAATAAAACATCATTTATCAATCATCAATTACAAAAGCCGGCTTCATAAAGGGACATTGCAAAATGACCCCGTGGGCGAAGGCAATGCTCTGCGGCAAAAGTTTACTTTGAGAGCGGAGCTTGCCGAGAACACCAAAGCCGGCTAAAAGCTCTGTGGCCTCTGTGCACTCTGCGGCCAAAACAAAATGCCGTGTCAACCCGTGTAAATCCGCGTCTAATAAAACCCCAAAACCGCAATTTCTTTCAACCAAATATCGAACCTCCGCCTACGGCGAACTATCCCCAAACTCCCAACTTCAACGAACAACAAACAACCAGCAACAAGCTACTACATACGAATTTAGTCAGCTTAAAGCGAAGCTGTGGCGGCTAAGCCGCCTGTGGACGAAGGCAATGCTCTGCGGAGAGAGCTTGCTCTCAGAGCAGCGATTGTCGAGTACACAAAGCTGACTAAAATAGGTCTGTGTTCCGCGTCTGGAAAAACTCAAAACTTAAAACTAAAAACTCAAAACTTTTTTACCCCCCTATCCCCTATACCCTATACCCTAACCCCTATCCTCTTTTTTTCTCTTTTTTTCTCATTTTTTTGCAATTTTTCGCAAAATTTCTCTATTTTTCTCTATTTTTCTCTATTTTTCTTCATTTTTCTCTATTTTTCTCCATTTTTCTCCATTTTTTCCCTGCTTATCTTACCCAAACCACCTAAACTTACCCCCAAAACCTCATTTTTCACCCAAAAACCCACATCCCACTTTTAAATAAACCCCAAAAATCGGCGTTTTTTAAAAATTCCGGATTTTTAAAATCCAGTTTAGCTTCTCAAAATATACTTTGCCATTTTGGGAGGTCGGCTGAGAATCTCGGTGAAGTGAATAATTAAAATCCCCTCGATTTCGTTGAGCGTTTTTTCATTTGTGTCGGTAATCCGTTTCAAGTTAGCTAAACAATTCGCAGCATCTCCGGTTAATCTAATCTTGTCTGGGAAGCTGGCCTCGCAATCCCTGCAAACAATACCATTAGCCGAACTGCTGAAATAAACCTCGTTGCTCGTCGCTTGCCGCTCGTATCTCGTTTTACAATTTACACAGTAATCCAAAATCGGCATCAGACCGATTTCTTTCAGCAGAGACAATTGAAATAATATCAATAAAGACAACGTATCTCGATGCTCGTTGGCGTTTTGCAAAAACTGAAGGAAGCTATCAAAAAGCTGCGGATGTGGGTCGTAATCGTCTGTCAGGTCATTTACCAGCTCGGCGGCAAACAAACAGCAATTTAACGCAAAAAGATTATCAGCCAGGCGTGCAAAGCCGGGCTGCTGCTCGAACTCTGTCAAGGTGGCAAGTTTTTCCTTATTTGAATCAGAAAAAACAATGTTTCCACAAGAGAATAATTCAATCGGGCCGTCGAATTTTGATTTGGGTCGTTTCGAGCCCTTGGCGATGGCACTGATTCTGCCGGCTGCTCTGGTAAAAAATGTTACAATCTGGGACGTCTCGGAGTAATCGACGGCACGTATGCAAATAGCGGTGTCCTTGACCAACATTTTTTCGCGTCTCGTGATTCGCGTCTCGTGATTCGTGTTCGAGATACATTTCACGCTTCACGATTCACGCTTTTTGTTATTCTGATTCGTTTTATCCTTCTCGGCTCAGCGGAAGATACGGCAAATTTTAGACTCTCGTAATCGAAGCTGGCACCGGTTTTGGGGATATAACCCAGGTGCGAGAAGACAAAACCACCTATGGTATCGTAATCCTCATGTTCGGGCAGATTCAAATCGAGCTCATCGTTTAAGTCATCGACGTATTGCCTGGCATCAACTTCGACGGTGTTCTGGTCGATTTGCTTTATGGGCTCGGGCTCTGATTTCTCGTATTCATCGGTTATTTCACCGACGAGCTCCTCGATAATATCCTCCAGGGTAACAATGCCGGCTGTTCCGCCGTATTCATCGAGCACTACGGCTATGTGCAATTTTTGATTCTGAAACTCGTGCAGAAGTGCCTTGAGTGGCTTCGTTTCAGGAACAAAGTAAGCGTCTCTTACTTTGTCGCGCAGTTTGAAGTCCGCCGGGTTTTTGCCGACCTCCGCGAGCAAGTCCTTGGCGTAAACCAACCCGACTATATTATCTATATTATCTTCATAGACCGGAACGCGGGAATGCCCCGCGGTGTTGATAATCTCCAGGACCGTCTGCAAATCAGCACCGGCCTCGACCGCCACGATATCCGTGCGGGGCGTCATAATCTCATCGGCGCAAGTCTCGCCTAATTCTAACACACTTTCAATCATCTCCTGTTCTTCTTCATCGACCACACCCTCCATTCTGTGTTGCTCAAGGCCGGTTAAAAATTCTTCCTGTTTTTCCTCCCTGTCTTCTTCCGGCGTTGCCTCGACCACTCCGGCCAGCCGACGGACAAAGCCATCGTATAGCCGGAAAACGTAAAGGACCGGCCATGCCAAAACCGTGAAGAACATCAGCAGTTTATACGTTCGGCTGAGGATTTTCTCGCCTGCGTATTTGGCCCAGGCGTGAGGGATTGCCAGGCTGAATATCGAAAATATCACCGATGCGATAACAAACGTAGCCAGATAATCACCGGCTTGCGGGCTGCTCTGTCGCAGCGTTGCGAAGATACTCAACAGCAGTAGTAGTATGCACATATTAAAGATAAGCCGATATAGCGAGCAGGCCAAAACCAGCCTTTCGCTGTCTCTGGCGAGCCCGCCGGCAAGGTCTTCCGGTGATTCTTTCTTGTTTGCCGCCTTGAATGCCTCCTGCAGTTTGGCGAGCGAGAATATTCGCAGGGCAGCGGTATTAACAGAGAAAAACAGTGTCCCACCAGCCAGAAGACAAATCAAACACATACTCCAACCAACATAACTCACTCAATATCCTCTCAATTAGCTTAGTGCACAGGTTGCAGGTGTATAAATCACAGGTGTCTTGTGCCCTTGCGCCTTTGTGCTTTTACGTTCTTATTATACACCAAACCGTAGCCGAGCTGCTGTAAAATTTCATCTTCGGTACTATGCATTTTTTTTGCCTGTGCCGGTGTCGAATCGTCAAACCCGAGATGATGCAGCAGGCCATGCGCTATGTAAAGCGCCAGCTCGGCCTCGGCCAAATGCCCTCGCCGACTCGCCTCTCTGATGGCCCTTTCAGCATTAATCAGCAGCTCGAATGACTTTGCAGAGCCTGTATCATCGGACAAATCAAAACTCAGGCAATCGGTAGAATTGTTACGATTCAAAAACTGCCTGTTTATTCTGCGGATTTCAGCGTCGTCAACCAGTGCGATACTAATATCGTATCTCGTATCTCGTGTCTCGTAGCTCGTAAAACGAGTGCAGATGGCTTCGACCAATTTCTTAAGATTAGGCAGGTTAACGTCTATATCTTCGAATTTTCTGGTGATTTGAACAATTATATCCTGGCCTTGTTTCCCAGCGTCCATAATTGTTAGCTGCTTTTCTGCTTGATTTGCTCCGGCTGAGATTGGATTTCTTCCGGCACCTCAGGTGACTTGGGATATGCTATTCTGCCATGATAATGTCCCGCAAGGGTTTTTGACATACTTGCTTCTATCTGACTGAGCTCGCGGAGGGACAGGTCGCATTCGTCGAATTGGCCGTCCTGCAGGCGTTTCATAGCCATATTATGCACGACCGTTTCTATCTTCGTTGGCGTTACTTCGGTCAGAGACCTGGCGGCACTTTCTACGGTATCGGCCAGCATTACAATTGCGGCCTCTTTTGTTTGCGGCTTTGGCCCTGCATATCTGAACTCACTTTCGGAGGGCTCAGCTTGTTTTTCATCGTGTCTTTTCTTGGCCTCATTGTAAAAGTATTCGACCAGCGTCGTACCGTGGTGTGTTTCGATAAATTGCCACAGTATTGCCGGCAAACTGTATTCCTTGGCCATTTCTATTCCATCCTTGACGTGGCCCACGATAATTAACTGACTCATTGCAGGCGAAAGCTCTTTATGCCGACTGACCGAGCCCATCTCGTTTTCCGCGAAATAGGTGGGCTTGTTGATTTTGCCGATATCGTGGTAATATGCCCCAACCCTGCACAACAGGCCATTTCGACCGATTGCTTCGGCAGCGGCCTCAGCAATAGAGCCAATCAGTAAGCTATGACTGAATGTGCCGGGCGCTTCCATAGCAAGCCGTTTCAATAAGGGCTGATTCGCATCACTGTAGTCCAGCAGCGTCATACTCGTTGCTATGCGAAAGACTTTCTCGATAAGCGGCAGCAGACTCTGAATGAGCAGCCCCGCCAGGAAAGTGGCGCCTGCATGGAAGCCGGCATTGCTGAAGATATCGGCAGGCCGGGAGGACTCAGCCAGATTCCCAAATATAAAAAACTGTGTCTGAGACCTGGCCCAGAAACCCAAAGCAGCCGCTGTTATGAACACTATTGCCGCTGCAAGAGAACCGACCTCAAGCAGCTTCATCCTCGTGCGGATTTCCCTCAGTGAGAAACAGCAGGTGAAAGCGCCGGCGGCCATCGTCAAGAGCAGGTTGACATTCGTTACAGAACCGACAGCGAAGCAGGCAAGGGCCAGATAAAATATACTCATACCTATTGCGAATCGCTGGTTGTAAGCAATCGTCAAGATGACCGCCGCCGTGACTGCGGTTCCGGTGGCCCACGAGGCCTGACCGGTCAGCAGGCGGCCCAGCTTTGCTGTGGCTAACAACAAGACAAACAAGCCAATCAGCGCCAGTGCTCTGGTGTGGTTCTTTATTATTTGACTCTGCCAGTGATGGATGTAGAAAGCCGCAGCGGTAGAGGTCAGCACCACTATGGCAGCTATTGGTATCACCGCGCTATAGCGCCCCTGCTGGATCAGTTCGAATGACAGGATAAGCACGCAAAGGACAACGAATACCAGCCCCAGCAGGACAGAGATTACATGCTCGGTGCTGGCTAATCGGCTTATTTGCGAGAGCCGTTCGGCAGCCATGCTCTTTCGCACCTGGCTTCGCCGCGGACTTGTCTTTTTCAAGAACTTCAAGAACCACATTTATTTGCCCTTAAGTGTAAAATGAGTAAATGCGTTTACTCGTCTGCTCATCCATTCATTTGCTTTTTGGCCTTTTTCCCATAGGCCAGCACGATATTTTGAACCAGTCGATGTCGCACGATGTCCTTCCGAGTTAGTTTTACAGTAGCTATACCTTTGATTCGTCGCAGGGTTTCCATTGCCTCGACCATTCCGCTTCTCTGGCCAACATCCAGGTCTATCTGTGTTATGTCGCCCGTTATTATCATTTTAGAGCCGCGTCCCAATCTGGTCAATATCATTAACATCTGCAATGGCGAGGTGTTCTGGGCCTCGTCACAGATGATTGCGGCCTCGTTCAGGGTTCTGCCGCGCATAAAGGCAAGTGGGATAATCTCGATAATATCCAGCTCCATAAACTTTCTCATCTGGGTAAAGTCCATCATATATTCGAGGGCATCAAAGAGAGGGCGAAGATACGGGTTTACCTTTGCCTGCATATCGCCCGGCAAGAACCCCAGTTTCTCCCCTGCCTCCACAGCTGGTCGAGCAAGGACGATTCTTCTGACCTGTTTTTTCTTCAGCATTGAGACCGCAACCGCAACGGCGAGGTATGTTTTGCCTGTTCCGGCCGGGCCTATACAAAACGTAAGGTCATTGGCCAGCATTGCTTCAATGTACTTCAACTGTGCTTTGGTGGACGGCTCGATAACCTTCTTGTGGGAATAAACAGTAATGGCCTTGCCGGCCTGACCGCCTATGAGCGAGTCCCGCTGTGTTAAGAAGGTGGTTACATCATCGGCGGTAAGCGAGCCATGTTTGATAAGATGTCTTTGCATTTTGTCAACAACTTCGGCAACGGCGTTTACATTTTCCTGCCTGCCGGTGATTATTAAATCGGCTTGTCGGGCGGTGATTTTAACGCCGAGCGACTGACGCAAAAGCCGCAGATAGCTGTCGGCAGGGCCGAACAGCTCAAGCTGGTTGTGGACAGGGTCTAATTGTACGGTAACTTCCAAAGTTTTCCTTTGTTAACCGCTGTACATAAAAAACAGATATGCGAACGGTGCCGCTGCCAGAGGCGAGTCAATGATGTCTAATATTCCGCCGAAGCCCGGTACATTGTTCGCCGAATCTTTTTGCTCGACGTCCCGCTTTATCATAGACTCGGCCAAATCACCAAACTGGCCGATAAAGGCAAAACACACACCGAAGATTGCCGCCAGCCACCAGGCCATTATATCACAGTCGACGGCAAAAAGAACCGCAATTAGCACTGCGACCGCGACGGCGCCGGCCATACCCTCCCAGGTCTTTCCGGGGCTGAGCTTCGGCGAAAATTTGTGCCTGCCGAGTGATGCACCAACTGCATAGGCCCCTATATCAGCAGATTTTACGGTAAATATAAACATAAGCAGCCGCCAGAGGCCGAAATCGATTCGCACCGCCAGCACAAAGGCGCTTAAAAGCCCAAGGTAAATAATGGAAAAATAATTTGCCCCGCAATTGGCTAACACGGCTGAATTGCCGTAAAGGATATATTGAGTAAAGAGTAATCCCAATAGCGAAACCGCCGACAGGAAAAGCAGATAGATGCCGGGCGGGATTTCGATAAGCTGCTGAACGTACCGGCTGGTTGCAAAAAGAACAGCGGCGGTAATTGAAATGGGCATAAAAATCTTCAGATTTTTCGCCGCAGCGAGCCTGGAAAACTCAAATTGAGCGGGAACTATTAATACGGCTATCAAAATGCAGAGAAGTGTCGCCTGCACCGCCTTGTCGTCTGTCGGGCAGGTGGTTAGTGAGCCATCCAGCCAGCCGTCAAGAATGACGACAGCGGTAAAAAATACCGTCATCAATGTGCCGAAAAGCAGTCTATGTTTCAGCATAATTTGCGAATATGGTATCTCGTATCTCAAGCGAGATATGTTTCACCTTTGGCGTTTCACGTTTAAAGCTCCGAAGCGCCTGTTTCGCCGTGCGTAGCCCAGTATCGCTTTTTCCAAATCCGGTTTTTTGAAATCCGGCCAAAGGGTTTTTGTAACATAGAATTCGCTGTATGAAATCTGCCAGAGCAGAAAGTTACTGATTCTCATTTCGTTTGCGGTACGTATCAGAAGGTCAGGTTCGGCCAGGTCAGCGGTATACAGGTGTCGGCTTATACAGCGGTCGTCAATGTCTTTGAGACGGAGCTGGGCTTTTTTATATTTCCGGGCGATTTTTTTCACTGCGTCTATTATCTCAGCCCTGCCGCCGTAGTTCAGCGCCAGAGCAAGTATCATACCGGTGTTGGAGCCGGTCATCTTTATGGTTTTTGCAAGTTGCTTTTTTACCGCTGAAGGCAATTGTGCCGACCGTCCCAGGTGAACCAGCTTTACGTTATTCTTCATCAGCGTAGGACGAATCTCAACGAGGTATCGGGTGTAGAGATGCATCAGGGAATTGACCTCATCTACGGGTCTTTTCCAGTTTTCTATGCTGAAGGAATATAAAGTCAGAGACTCGATGCCGAAGTCAACGCAGTATTGTGCTATCTTCTCAACCGTTTTTCCACCCCGGCGATGTCCCTCGGCGCGCGGCAGACCTTTTTTCCGTGCCCATCGGCCGTTGCCGTCCATAATTATGGCGATGTGCCGGGGCATCTGCTCAACAGTCAACCCAAGGCGCTTGGTGGTTCTTTTCAGCTTTTCTTCGGTGGTACTTTGCAATTTCTACAGACCGCAAATCATCTAAATATGGTCTGATTTCGTTTTGGCCCGACGCCGATGATTGTAATCGGCCTGCCCGTCTGCTCTTCGAGAAGCATAATATAGTGCTGTGCATTCAGCGGCAGGTCGTGAAAATCGTTTACTTCGGTTATGTCCTCTTCCCAGCCGGGCACGGTTTCGTAAAGGGTACTGACCTGTGAGAGTTTATAGGCGTTTGCGGGAAAGAAGGAAGTTTGTCTGCCATTGATTTCGTATGCCCTGCAGAGCTTTATTTCTTTCAGCCCCGTGAGCGTGTCGAGGTGCATCAATGCCATTGAATCGATTGCACCAATGGTTGCGGCATAGGACACGGCCACAGCGTCGAACCAGCCACATCGGCGGGGCCTGCCCGTCGTCGTGCCATATTCGTTTCCTTTGTCACGGATATATCGGCCGATTTCGTTATCCTGCTCGGTAGGGAAAGGGCCTGCACCAACCCTTGTTGCGTAGGCCTTGACCACTCCTAAAAATTTATCGACCATTTTGGCCGGCACGCCTGCCCCTGCCGGCATACCGAGCGAGCTTGCGTTCGAGCTGGTTACATAAGGGAATGTCCCGTGGTCTATGTCCAATAATGTTCCTTGTGCGCCCTCAAAAAGAATGGACTTCCCAGCAGTGATTGATTTGTGGAGGAACTCAGTAGTATCAGTTATAAACGGCAGGAGCTTATCGGCATAAATTTTACATTTCTCAAAAACGTCGCCAGCACTTATCGGCTCGGCATTATAAAGGGCTGCAAAAATCTTGTTCTTGTATTCGGCGATAGTTTGCAGCTTGGCTTTAAGCTTTTCGAGGTCTGCTAAATCGGCCATACGGACGGCGTAGCTTCTGCCGACCTTGTCCGCACAACAGGGGCCGATGCCCCGAATGGTGGTGCCGATTTTGTTTTTGCCCAGCGATTCCTCTCGCAATTGGTCCTCTTTTTTGTGATAGTCCAGAACTACGTGCGCATTTTCACTGATGAAGAGCCGGTCCGTTAGCGTGATATTTTTCCGGGCCAGCGTCTCAATCTCTTTTATGAGGGTATCCGGATCCACTACTACGGCATTCGTGATTACACAGGTGGTATCCGGCCGAACTACACCGCTGGGCAATAGGTGCAGTGCGAAGGTGTTATCTCCGACGACAACAGTATGGCCGGCATTGGCACCGCCATTATACCTGACAACAATATCGCTGTGCTCGGCGAGGATATCGACAACCTTGCCTTTGCCTTCGTCGCCCCACTGCAATCCGACAACACAATAGTTCATTTATGTCCGTTTCCCAAACTGGCAAATGTGCGGGGTCGTAAATTCATCTATGCGTACAAACGCCCATCCACTCATCCACGGTAAATCTCAACTGATTTTTTCCACCAGCCGGTCCAGAATGGCTGCTAAATTGTCGTATGTTCTATCATTTAGTTTTTGGCTGGCTTCTTTGCCGTTTTTATCTTTATAATATGTGATTGAAAAAAAGCCCTTCGACTCAAAGTGAGTTTTATCTATTTTTTGTATGGAATCGTAAGAGATTCTTTTCTTATCACTGATAATAAGTTCGCCTTCGTCGGCAACAATTTTCTTGTTTTTGATTGCAAACAGATACGCACCTAACAGCACTGCGGCTCCAATAAGAAATTGTGGTGCCTTTCTATTAAAAACCAGATAGCTTTTCGGATTGCCGTCTGCATCGGTGTATTTTTTTATCCACTCCTCGTTAAAATAGCCGTCGTATACACACCAGCTTGCAAAAGCGACCAAAACGACGATATAAATCTTCAGATTATTCTTTTTGAATTTGCTTATCGGTGCCTCAATAGTCATTTGATATCCTTCCCGAAATCTACATTAATCGTTTCTGGGCGATTGTCTCGGTCAACGGCTGGACAAGGTCGGGGATTATTCTTTCAGCCATTAATTTTTCAATCAATTGACATTGATTTTCAAAGGATTTTAGTGCGTCAAATTTTTCGCCGCTTCGCGGATACTGGCGAATTGTAAAGGACAAGCTTATCGCCTCATCCGCAGTTTGTTCCTTTCTCCTCGGTTCGTAGAGGCCTGTTTTTGACTCTATACCTATTCGCCCCTGTGTGCAGTAATCGTCGGATAACGCCACCACTATGGTAGGAGAAAAGCTAACAGCTCTGGCCGAGGGCGATTCCAAAAGGCAACCAAAGGCACTCTGTGCCAACAGCACCTCGGCAATAATCTCATCGTGGCTGCCTGCACAATCAAAGTCCATAGCGAAAGTAACATCCAGCGAGCTGATGTCAAGATGACTTACACTGAGCATATAGGGAATTAACTCAAGCACTAATCTATCCTGACCGTAGGCATCTTCGATGCTCGGGGGATTGACTATCCCGGAGCCGATTCGGTATGTTTCGAGACAAACCCAGCGATATCGGTCTGCGTTGCGGTCCTCCTCCAGACAGTACTCGTTACTTTCGCGCTGGTAGAAACAACCCATAGAAGGAAACTGCTTCTGTAGCCGCTCGAAAAAGCCCAAAATGGTATCTCGCTGTCTCGGCAGATTCATCTCGGTATTAACGTACATATCGAGATAAAAGGCGTCACAAAGCAAATTGTAATTATCCGACCTCATCGGTGAAAACCCTCCAAAACAAGCTCCGGGCAGATAACTCCCCGGGACCTCACAAAAACATTTAAGTCTCTTCCTACGTTAAAAGTCTGCTCCGATTTTTCATTCTCTTTCTATATCAAGGCCATTAGCAAGACGATTCGGCCAGAAACGCTTTAGCCGAACACTGCCGGCGGTAATTGTCGCACAAACTCCGGTTTATCTCAAGAGGTAAACCAGCAGAAAAAAACTCAAAACGTAACAATAAAAGGCAAAAAATTTCAGCTTTGCGGTCCTGGAGGCCATGATTAGCACCTTCAGCGCCAGTACGCCCACAACAGCAGCCACAATTGAGCCGGTTAAAACGCAGCTAATCGGCAGGGATGATGAGCCGAGCTTCCCGAAGTCGCCAGCCAGTTGTATCGCCGCCGCCCCCAGAATAGCCGGTATTGCAAGCAAGAAGCTGAATTCCACCGCCCATCGGCGGTGCAGCCCGATGAGAATGGCGACACAGATGGTTGCACCGCTGCGTGATATGCCGGGCGTAATAGCAGCGGTTTGAGCCAGCCCGACTATCACCGCCTGCCAGACGCCGAACTGTCGCAGACCCAGCCGGGTCCCCTTTCGCCAATCGGTAACCAGCAGCAACGTCCCGGTAACAATCCACATCAAAGCCACCACCACCAGATTGCCGCGGGCAGAGGCGAAATATCCCTTGAATAACAGCCCCAGCACGGCTGTTACAACGGTGGCAAGAATCGCCAGCGCCAAGATGTGGACACTTGGGCTTTTTTTGTAAATCTCAAAAGCGGTAGTCCCATATTTACCGGATACCAGCAGGTTCCTTAAAAAAGCGGCGATGGATTTGCGAAATACGATAAAAATGGCAGCGACGGTCCCGACGTGAACGGCCAGGTCAAACAGCAGCATCTCCGGCCTTTCCGGCTCAAAGCCAAAGAAGGTCTCAAACAGGACCAGATGACCGCTCGATGATACCGGCAGAAATTCTGTCAGCCCCTGAACGGCACCGAGAACGGCTGATGAGAAGATATTCAGTGATGAGACGTCAAAACGCACCAGCCCGCTGATGTATTCAACCAGCCCGATTCGTAAACAAAATACCAATGCGATGCCGGCATAGACACCCGCCCATAAGTCATCGGTGAGGACACCCCAGCCGGCGGGCAGCTTTTCAGACCTGCGTGCCGGCCAGGGCTTAACAATGTCAAAAAATCTAAACAGCAGAAAGCCCGCTACTGCAGTGGCCAATGGGAACCTCCAGATTTTACCGGTAGCTGCTATGGCTGTAAGCAGTAAAAATGTGATTGCCTGGCCCGCAAATTCATCGGCAACAACCTCGCGAGGGTCGGTTTTTCCGGTTGCCGCTATCGCAGCGGGGGCAAATTTTACACAAACAACACAGCCGGCCGCTGCCAGAGCCGCCATCACGATTGATATTAGTCCTGCCGATGCGCCAAAGTGGCACATCAGCGCAAAGACAATCGTCGGCGGCAGCGACCCCCACGTCCCCGGGGCGACAGGCAGCCAGCCAAGACCAAAGCAGGATGCGGCTAATCTTCTCATAGCCGTCGAAATTTAACAGAAGCGTTAAACTAAGTCAAAGGTTAGTTGGTATTTACCTGCCGATTTGTGCCGTCTCAATACTGTTGGTAAGGCGGAAAGGTATCGCAGTAAATTTGCAGTGCTGAGTCTCAAAGCAGAAGAAAAGTAACCGCAGAGAAATAATCAATTGAAATGTCCGATATGCCCTTGCACTTGTTATCCTGTTTTGTGGTCGAGGAATCCCTCGAGTTTTCTTGCGCGCACGGGGTGCTGCATTTTCCTTATGGCCTTTGCCTCGACCTGCCTGACGCGTTCGCGGGTTACCTTGAAGATTCTGCCCACCTCCTCCAGCGTATAGGTGTATCCGTCGCCGATTCCATATCGCAGCTTGATAATCTCACGTTCTCGATATGAAAGGGTTTTTAAGACCACGTCGATTCTTTCCTTCAGCATCTCCTGAGCGGCGGAGGCCACGGGCGAATCGACATCGTCATCTTCTATAAAATCGCCGAAGTAGCTGTCCTCGCTTTCACCGATGGGCCTGTCGAGACTGATGGGATGCTTGGAAATCTTCAGAACCCTGCGGGTCTCTTCCACGCTCATCTCCGCCTGCTCTGCAATCTCCTCAACGATGGGCTCACGACCGAGTTTCTGCAGCAGGGTTTTGCCGGCTGTCCGCAGCCGGCTCATCGTCTCTATCATATGGACCGGAATTCGAATCGTTCGTGCGTGGTCGGCAATCGCCCGGGTAATCGCCTGGCGAATCCACCACGTGGCGTAGGTGCTGAATTTATAGCCCCTGCGGTACTCATATTTATCGACTGCCCGCATCAGGCCGGTATTGCCTTCCTGAATTATGTCCAAGAAGCTTAGGCCCCTGTTGCGATACTTCTTAGCAATCGAGACCACCAATCTAAGGTTGGCACTGGAGAGAGTTCGCTTTGTCTCCTCGTATTGAGCAAAGACTCCGTCGATGGCTCGCAGTTTTTTGTCAAGCAGTTTGGGGGTATCCATCGTCAGCTCCTGCAGCCCCCCTAATTCCTGTTTTATATCTTCAACATCCTCAGCGGTATAATTCTGGTCTGGGCCGGCAGCAATAATCTGCTCTAACTGGTGCATTTTGCTGCCGATAGCGTGTAGCTTGTTCTTCATCGGCTGAATCCTGCTGGTTCGCAGACTAAGCTCCTCGAGCAATGTTGCAATTTTTCTCTTGTTTCTGTGCATCCGTTTCAATGTGTCCCTGGCGCCGTTGCCCGGTTCGGCCTGTAAAAATTTTTTAAACAAGGCCTGGGTGGTCTTCAGCAGTTTATTTACCGTTTGAAGGTTCTGCGGCAGGCGTTTCTTTATTACGGCTCTTACAAGGTTTTCGGCAGTGGAAATCCTCATAGTCCTGTCAAACGAAAGCGTGCCATCGTGCACCTGCTGCAGGATATCGACGGCATTTCTGGCGCAATAATCGCATTCGAGCATTCTTCTTCTAAAAGCGATTCTCGCCAACTCAATCTTGCGTGCCAGAGCAATCTCCTCACTTCTTTTCAGCAGTGGAATTTCCCCCATCTGTGTCAGATACATCCGGATAGGGTCGTCAATCCTGTGAGCGCTCACCTCCCCTTCGAGGCGTTTCTCGAGGATTTCATCTTCTTTGAGCTGCTTTTCGGCAACGGCTTCTTCATCGCCTAATCCCTCTTTGGGTACATCCTCAAATTCCTCTTCTTCCTGCTGCTTTTTCACATCAGCTTCGTCAAGCAGACTGATTCCCATTTCATCCAGGGTTGCCAACAGACTGTCCAGCCGGGCGGGACTGACACCCTCATCGGGCAGTTCTTCGCTGGTTTCCTTGTAAGTCAGATACCCCTTCTTTCTGCCCTTTTCAATAAGCGCCTGTATTCGCTGCTCAGCGTATTCAACTTTGTCGCTGGTTGTGGACTTGGCGTCAGTGCCACGCTGGAGGCCTTGTTGGTCTGGTTTAGTTGCTTTTATCCTTTTCTTAGCCACAATGAGCACCTTCGTGTAATTGATGACTGATTATTTTTTATCGAACTTTCAATCATTAACGGTTATACCATTCCCACGTTATGGGGATTTTCTTTTTCCGTACTTTCAGTGATGTCTCGTAGAAATTGCGTTTGGTCCTGTATTGCTTTGATTTCGCTCTTCTTTGTCCGTGCCTGGCACCGCTGAATTGCGTCCAGCGCCCCTGTTAAGCGGGATTGAAAGTTTCCTTTTTCTGCCCCGCTTTCTGCCAGTTCGACGATAGCGCCTCCAAGCTCTACCGACTCGGCTCTGGCCAGAACCGCCGTCAGTGAAACATCTGTCTCGGTATTCAAAATTTCAAAGAGTATAGCTGCTATTTGGCTCAATATCGGTACATCAAAGATTTTGGCTGTAATTTTTTGTTTTACGAGCTCAAACAGCTTTGGTTTGTTCAACAGCACTTCCAAAATCTCCCGCTGGGCTGCGGCGGCCAGACCCCGTCCTAAATCGGCACTTCGGATTTTTTGGTTTTCGGTGCCGATTGCATCTTGGTAGCCGGCGGTTCTTGCCGCTGTTCTGATTTTTCTGGCTAATTCGGCATTTATCTCCCTTGGCTCAAGACCGATAATCCTCGAAAGCCGATTGACTATCAACCCTCTGTCAATAGCCGGCAGACGCCCCGCCCATAAGCCGGTGGCTATCGTCTGTAAGAACTCTTCAATGGCTGTCTTTCTGCCGATGAGCGTCTGGTCGCTGCCGAAATTCTCTATCAACCTGTTCCACTTGAACGTAAAGACATCGACAGCATCATTAACCAATTCTTCAAACCGTTCCTTGCCCTCGGCCAGCAGAAAATCGCAGGGGTCTTTACGCTGCGGCACCGAGGCGAGCTCTATATCTATACGCTGCGATAGAGCAACCTCCAGCGCCCTGTTGGCCGCCTCGATGCCTGCGGTATCGCTGTCGAAGATTAAAACCACCTTTTTTGCATACCGGCGTAAGATGCGTCCGTGGCCGGTGGTAAAACTGGTACCCAACGTTGCAACGACGTTGGCACAACCAAGCTGGTGTGCCATTATGCAATCGGTATATCCCTCAACAACAACCGCTGTGCCGCTCGAGACGATTTTGTGGCGGGCGTGCTGAAGGCCATACAGCGAGTTGCTTTTGTCAAACAGAGGTGTTGTCGGCGAATTTATGTACTTATCACCATTTGTGCCCAGCGTCCGTCCGCCGAATCCGATTGCCCTGCCGGTTACATCGGTGATAGGAAACATCAGACGATTTACAAACTTATCAAAAAGGCCAGCACCGGCCCCCCGGCCTACCACCAGCCCCGCATCAGCCAGCGTCTTTATCGGAATGCCTCTGGCCTTCGCTGCTTTAATCAAGTCGTCCTGTGCGTTGATAGCCAGCCCAAGCTGCCATTTTTTTGCGGATTGCGGTGTTATTTGTCTTTCGGCAATGTAGTTACGGACGTTTTTGCCCTTCTGTTCGTTATAGAGATTCTGCTGGAAGTATTTGGCCGCCCAGGCATTTACCTTTGCCAACTCGTTCGGGTCAATGTCTTCTGACGGGTCTGTGGATTTGTCTCTTGGGCGTTTGGGGGGCTTTAATTTTATGCCCGCTCGTTCGGCTAATCTCTCTAAGGCCTGCGGAAAGGTCAGATTTTCACGCATCTGAACAAACTTAAACACATCGCCGCCGGCACCGCAGGCAAAACATTTGAATATCTGCTTGGTGCTGTTGACATATAAGCTCGGGCGATGGTCGTCGTGAAAGGGGCACAGCCCGACCATCTCCCGGCCTTTTCGCTTCAGCCCAACATGCTCACCTATCACGTCAACGAGGTCGTTGGCCTGCTGAACCCGATTAACGATACTATTATCAAACGTCCCTGGCACACCCACCACCGCAAATCCTTCGGAAGAAGTGATTATTGATGAACGGCTGCTGCCTATCGAACCGTCAATATCAATAACCGATAATTAATTGATTTGGCCACTTAAATATAGCCCGATTTGGCAAAAAGTCAAGTCATATAGCCAAAATGGCCTTTTAATACTGTTAAAGGCCATTTTAGGCGCTTTGGACACTTGGCGAAATAGGACTAAAGGCCTGACGCAGGATCTCAAGATGACCTTTGAGCTATTTCCCCGGCAGGGTGAAAAAGGTCCTGGTGGTGGCGGTTACGGCTTGTGCGAAATCGGTCAAGTCCATCTGCTTTAACTGGGCTAAGTATCCGGCGGTGTGAATTAGAAGGGCCGGCTCATTTATCTTCTGCTTGCGCATCGGCTCAGGCGACATATAGGGACAGTCGGTCTCCAGCATCAACCTGTCGAGCGGTACGATTGCAACGGCCTGGCGGGTCTTGTCGGCATTCTTGAAGGTAACTACGCCGGTAAACGATATATAGAAACCTCTATCGAGGACGATTTTTGCCTGCCGCACCGAGCCGCTGAAACAGTGAAAAACCACTTTTTCAACGCCTGAGCCGAACTGCTCTAAAATCTCCATTGTCTCATCGAAGGCCTCTCTGCAATGCACAATCATCGGCAGGTTCATCTCGGCGGCGATTTTCAACTGGGCGGCGAAAACCCTTTCCTGGTCGGTCTGCTTTGAAAGATTGTAATGGAAATCCAGGCCTGTTTCGCCAATCGCTACGACCTTCCGGTCCTGTGCGAGCTTTTTTAGCTCCGTTATCGTCTCGGCGGTTACGTCTTTGGCATCGTGCGGGTGGATTCCGACAGAGGCGTACATATTTTCGAATCTGTCAGCAAGTTCGATTACCTTGCGATTCTGTTGTGCGTCGGTGCCTACGGTTATCCAGCCGGTAACACCGGCGGCCTTACTGCGAGCAATAACGGCGTCAACATCGCCGGCCAATTCGCCAAAGGTCAGGTGACAATGTGTGTCAATCAGTTCCATTGTTTCTAACTCACATATTTCGCGGTGTTTCGAAAATTGCCGCAGCCAGGTCTATTAACAATAAGCCCTCAGGCCAATCCCGTCAAAAACAAAAACTGTGAAATATTCGGCTTAGACTTTCGCCGAAAGGCGTTTGAGGGTAGCATACTTGTATGAACAAAAGGCACCGAAAAATTAGAAAAAAAACGCAGCAAAATATCGGCCTGTCAGCACGAGAGGCTGTCAGCCGGTCAGGCAGAGACCTATCGGAGCGGTCAGTTTCGGAATTCGGCAGACTCACCTCCGGCAGACGAGCTGGATTGCTTATAGCTTTGCTTATCATTGTTTGCGTAATAGTCTCAGCGGCGCACTGGCCGGCGTTGTCTGCCCGGGCCTTGTCGTTTGATGATGAGCATTATCTTCTCAATAACCAATTAGTGCAAAATCCAGGCTGGAGCTCGACCCTGCGGTTCTTCAGCGAGGTGTTAGAGCCGTCAACCGTCAAGGGATACTATCAGCCGCTGACGATGCTCTCGCTTATGCTGGATTACGCTTTAGGTGGCCGGCCGGACAATCTGGCGCCATTTCACGTCACCAGTCTCTGTTTGCACGTGATTAATACCTCATTAGTGATTGTGTTCTTATATGTATTATTCGGCAAGGTCTGGCCTGCTGCAATTGTGGGTCTGTTGTTCGGCGTCCATCCTGTAACTGTTGAATCAATTCCGTGGGTAGCCGAGCGCAAGACGCTATTAGCAGCATTCTTTTCGCTGTGGTACCTTATTCTTTACGTTCGCTTCACCCGCAACCGCAGCATAATAGTTTACATCGGCTGCATCGTAATGTACGTGCTGGCGTTGATGTCCAAGCCCTCTGCTTTACCGCTGCCGTTTTTAGTGCTGTTGTTGGATTACTGGCCATTCAGGCGGCTGAATCTGAACACAATTTTGGAAAAAGCGCCGTTCTTTATTATTTGCGCCGCTTTTGTGGTCCCGGCGTTTATTTCTCAAAGCACTTTCGGAGTTTATGCGCCCGGCACTCGTGGTTTGGGATATACAACATTAGTTATCTGTTACAACATTATGCTGTATTTATCCAATATGGTCTGGCCGGCCAACCTGTCATTGTTCTACGCCTATCCGCACATAGCCCTGTCGGACCCAAAGGTATTAGCCGGCGTTGTCGGAACGGCTGTGCTGATACCAGCGTTACTTATCTCACTACGCTGGACGCGGACACTGTTGACGGGCTGGCTGTTTTTCTTTGTGGCGATATTTCCTGCGATAGGAATTGTTGGAATCCACGATATGATTGCTGCAGACAGACACGCATATTTGCCGTTTGTCGGGATGCTGCTGCCTGCAGCATACTTCTTATCCTTGTTCTGGGATAAGGCAGCAAGCACACGAACGCGGCAGGCCGCCACGCTGATAGTTGTAGTAATCCTGGCTGGGCTGGAGGTGTTGTCAACGCGGCGGCACCTGACTTACTGGAAGGATACAGAAACACATCGCCGCCGTATGGTGGCCCTGGCGCCACGCGAACCAATAGTACATAATAGCTTAGGAACTGTGCTGTACGAGCGGGGCAAGTTCGACGAGGCCGTTATGCACTATACCGAGGCCCTGCGTCTTAGGACAGGGATAGAGGCCACAATACACTATAACCTGGCTAATGCTCTGGTAGAGCTGGGCAGATTCGATGAGGCAATTATAAATTATACTGAGTCAATCCGGCTCGAGCCAAACCATGCGGATACTCACAACGCCTTGGGATTGGTGCTGTCCAATATGGGCAGGTTTGATGAGGCCGTTAAGTATTATGAAAAAGCAATTGAACTTAAACCGAACTTTATAACCGCTCATGGCCGGCTGGGGCTGGCGATGGCAAAGCAAGGTAAGATTGACGAAGCGATAGAGCAGTTTCGGATTGTGCTAATCAACCGGCCTGATGATGTGGAAATGCACTGCAATTTAGGTATTCTTTTAGACCAGCAGGGCAAAATCGCTGAAGCAATAGAACAATATCGCCGGGCCCTGCAAATCAATTCTGGCTATACCAGGGCCGGTGAGCGTTTGGAAGCTGCGCTAGCAAAGCAGGAAGACCGCCAATAGTAAAAGACCCGCCCGGCCAATTCGTCAAAGGTCAAAATGACAATGCGTATCAATCAATTCTATTTTTTTCAGGCTACAAAGGCGTTTTCGTAATGTCTTATCTGTGGTCGGCCGGTTTGGCCGAGCACTATCGTAACTACGTCAAAGCGGTAAGGTCTGCTGTCTATATTGTGGGATGCGAGCAAATAACGGGCGGCTTTGGTCAATTTAGCTTTCTTGGCAGACGTAATAGCCGATTCAACCGGCTCGAAACTCTCGCCGGCTCTGGTTTTTACCTCGACAAAAACAATAGCCCTATTGGCAGCGACCATAATAAGGTCGATTTCACCGGCCTTACAGGAGAAATTGCGGGCCAGTCTCTTAAGCCCTTTTCTTTTTAGAAACCTTTCGCAGCGTCTTTCGCCCCACTTCGCAAGCAGTTTTCGGTCGGCCAATAGCTTGCGTCTGTTCAACAGCATATTCATCATAATTGACTATTGAAAAAAAGCATTAGAAATAATCAGTAGAAATCGATAATCATTTAGAAGCGGTGTGGTCGGTGTGGCGATGAGACAGTTTGACGGCCTTGCCGGTTCGCTTGCGGAGATAGTAGAGTTTCGCCCGTCTCGTCTTGCCGCTTCTAACCGGCTTTATATCAATAACATAGGGTGAATGAAGGGGGAAGATTCGCTCTACGCCCTCGTTAGCGATAATCCGCCGAACTGTGAAGGTCTCGTTAATCCCCCGACCCTTGCGGGCGATTACCGTGCCGGTGAATATCTGGGTACGCTCTTTGTCGCCTTCTTTGATTCTGCAATGTACATCGACCGTATCGCCTATCTCGAAATGCGGCATGTCTTTCTTGAGCCATTTGCTTTCAACGGCATCGAGCATCTCTGTTTTCACTTTATTTACTCCTAATTCGGTTCGTAGTTGGTAATCCGTGGTTGGTAGTATAGCTGTTTTTATCCTGAAAACAAGCGGTTTTTCAAAAGTTATTGTTTTCGAGCAAATCCGGGCGGTGTTTTTTTGTCCGCTCGATGGCCTGCTGGCGTCGCCATTCGGCTATTTTGGCGTGGTCGCCGCTTAAAAGGACGTCGGGAACCTTCATATCGCGAAAGACCTCCGGCCTTGTATATTGCGGATACTCCAGCAAGCCAGCGCTGAAGGACTCGTCTTTCGGTGAGTCCTCGTCGCCGAGCGCACCGGCTAATAATCTTACCACCGCGTCGATGACCACCACAGCAGCCGGTTCACCGCCGCTTAAGACATAATCGCCTATCGAGATTTGTTCGGCGCCGAGGCCGATGCGTATCCGTTCGTCGAATCCCTCGTATCTGCCGGCGATTAAAATCAGACGTTTCTCCTCGCTTAACTCGGCTGCCTTTGCCTGGTCGAACTTTTGTCCCTGCGGGGTCAGCAGAATGACTCTGCCTTTTTCAGAGGATAGCTTCTGAACGTACTCGAAACACTCGAAGACCGGCTGCGGCATCATAACCATACCCGGCCCGCCGCCGTAAGGCCTATCATCGACCTTTTTGCGTTTGTCAGTGGTGAAATCCCTTACATCGGCAAGAACAATATCGACTATGCCGGCCTGCCGGGCCCTGTTTAATATCGAGCAGTCCAGGGGCGATTCGAAAAACTGCGGAAAAATCGTAAGAACGTCAATTCTCATTGCCGGCGTCTGTTTCTTCTTTATTCGGCTGTTCATTTGAAGTCACCTGCTCTTGCTGCTCGGCCTCAGGTTTCTCTTTTACTGCTGCTTCTTCGGCCTTTGTTTCGGTTTCGGCCTCGGGTTTTCCTTCAGCTTTTGTCTCGGCTTCTACTTTGACTTCAGGTTTTTCAGCGGGGGCTTCCTCGACCTTTGGTTTCTCCTCGGTCTTCGATTTTTCTTCGGCCTTTGCTTTTTCCTCGGCTTTCGGTTTCTCCTCTGCTTTTGGTTTTTCCTCTGCCTTTGCTTTTTCCTCGGCCTTTGCTTTTTCCTCGGCTTTCGGTTTTTCCTCTGCTTTTGGTTTCTCCTCTGCCTTTGCCTTCTCCTCAGCTTTTGCCTTTTCCTCAGCTTTTGCCTTTTCTTCGGCCTCGGCCACTGCTTTTTCAGCAGCTATTTTTTCGGCTTTTGTAAAGAATTTGCCTTTAGCCCGTGCCTGTGCCTTGGCGCGTGCCCTGCGGGCGGTTTTTTCTTCGGCATATTTATTTTTTATACCGCAGCGAAGCAGAATTTGCGAGACCGTATCAGATGGTATCGCACCTTTATCGAGCCAGTACTGCACCCGCTCGGTGTTCAGCACAATCTGCTTGGTTTGGTCTTTTTCAATTGGGTCGTAATGGCCCAGCTTTTCGAGGATTTTACCGTCGCGCGGTGCGCGTGACTCGATTGCATTGATTCTAAAGAACGGCCGATGCCGCCTTCCCATCCTCGTCATTCTCAATTTTACCGCCATAATTTTTTTCCTTTCTTTAATTTATAATCAATTTCCGTGAAATGCCCGTCGCAAATCACGAAACTCGTTTGCAAAATTTCCTAAATGCTGATACATCCTTTTTCAACATCTGTGTAAATCTCATCCATTTTTTTCTGGAAGTTTATCGTTTGTTTTATTGCAGTTGCGATTCTGCAATAATGCTTAATATCCTCTAATGAAAGCCGATGGCCTTTTCTGTCTTTGAGCCACTTGGCCATAACCTGATAGCCGCCTATCTGGTATTGCCATATATCTCTGCCAACAGGCCCAAAATGCTGCTTATCATTTACGTGAACAAGGCCTTTCTTTACATCATAATCTACTCTTTTAACAAGATTATCCCCTTTGCCCTCGAACTTAACAACAGGTTTATTCAATTCGATGGATTTCAACAAATGCAAATCGACTAACTGTTCACCCAATTTGCTCACGGTAAGAAATAAGTCGTAATCACGGCAGAACGGCACACGCGGAAAATCACTTTTCAGAAACTCTGCATACTTTTTCCGGTAAATATTTGAATACAGAACCGCATATATGTAATAAAGTATCTGTTCCGGCTTTGGTTTCTTGTCGTATGCTTTTTTTAACGCCGTGAATACAGCCGGCTTTATATTTGCTTCGCGCTGATAGGTTCTGGTATTACTGTTATTGTATAAATCCTCGTCAGGATAAAGATAAAGAGGAAAAATACTTGCTATTCCTTTGTTGCTTATGAAAATTCTTGATTCGGTAATCTGGTCTGTAACAAACGCATAGTTATAAGAGGGAACATCATAGGCATACTGTCTCATTCCAATTAAAGCCAGATTTTCTCGCATCATATGACGCATAACGTCTTTTCTGGTTCTTTCTATTACTGCATCATTATAGAATATCCACTGCCGGTCAAAGGGTCTGTAGAGAATGGGCAGTATCTGCTTTTCCCAGTTTTCTTGCTCTCTTACTTTTCTGCGGGCGTCTTTCACCTTCCAACCTGGCTTGTCCTTTAAATCAAAGGCCTGTTTTATGATGTTGTCGGGACTGTCATCATCTCGAAACATCCTTATCCGGTTCTTCAATTCTGATTTATCAGCATCGATGACAAACTCATCCCTGCTGGTTACAATTCCCACGCTATTTACAGGGAATACATCCGTAACCTTCGGATACTGTTGATAACGAGATAAAAATTTTTCATCTCGACGTATAAAAAAGTAAAACTCTGATTTCGGAGCCAGGTCTTTCCACTTGGTTGTCGTGATGTCGTTCTTACGTAACCACGTATATTTATCTTCCCGCAATCCCCAGGCATCGCTGTGCGAGATTTTTCTGCTCAGGCCCTGCTTTTTTACGGCCAGTATAATAGCAACGCCCTGCTGGATATCGAATACGTTTTCATCTTTTGAGCCGTCGGGGCATTTTTCCTTTTTCTTGCTGTTGCCGTGCAGGTCGAGTATGTAGATATGGTCGAAACTATTCATCAAAGACTGTCTCATTCCTCTGAACGTCGGGTTGTCGAGATAGCTGTGATTGGTAATAAAGCCGAGGATGCCTTCACCCGCCTGGTCTATTTTCCACTGGGCAAAACGAATAAACTTTACGTAATCATCCTGCAGCCACTTGGGATTTTTCTCGTCGAGGGGATGACCATCTACCTGATAATAACCCTTTATGAGTCTGCCTATGAATGTCATTACCTTTTTGCCGTTCTCGGTTTTCCAGCTCCTGTTGGCCGAGTGGCCCGAGTACGGGGGATTGCCGAGAATAACCAGAATCGGCTGCTCCTTTTTTACCTTTCCGGCTGCGTGGGACTCCTCAGACAGCGAACTCATACCCGGCAGGGTGCTTTGTGCAAGTTCCTCAAGCTCGAGCGTATTGGTTAAATACAGATTAAATCTATCGCCCGCCTCCAATCTGTATCCTAATTCCTCTAACAGGAACCCCATCTTAAGATGGCCGACAGCATAAGGAGCCATCATAAGCTCAAAAGCATAAAAGTTTCTTAAAATATGGTTTTTTATCAGGTCTTTTTTACCTCCGGTGCCGTAACTAACAGAAAATTCATTTACCGCCGTTCTTGCTGCCTCAGCCAAAAATGTTAACGTTCCGGCCGCAGGGTCAAGCACCGTCACCGAATCCGAGGCAAACCCGTCGGGCCTTTCGAAATACTCCTTCAAGATTACGTTTAGTGAGCGGACAATATAGCTGACAACATCCTCAGGCGTGTAATATACACCTCGCTGCTCTCTTTCTTGGGGGTTGTATTGAGCAAGAAATGTCTCATAGAAATGCACAACGGGGTCGGTACCTCTGCCCTCGATAAAATACCGATGCAGAAGTTTTTTAACGTTGGCGACGGCAAGTACGTTTGCAATATCATCGATTACCCAGCTCATCTGCTTGTTCGGCTCTTCCAGTGAAACGAACCTGAACACATCGCGCAATATACCTATAGTCCTCGGGATGTTGTCAAACGCAAGTCTCCTGTTAAATTCCTCTTTGCACCTGGTGCTGGCTGCGAAGAGCCCGTAAGTTATCGTCTGAGCATACATATCGGCGAAATCTTCTTCTGTAAGCCCGGCGATAAGGTATTGCTGAAATGCCTCATAGAACCCCACTAACTTGCTGCTATTTCTGTGGAGTTCCAAAAGTACCTGCTCACGTAAATAATGTGTTCTACCGGCGAGAGCTTCTGCGAGTGTTTTGGGGCTGTACGTCCGGGGCAGAGAAAAGGTGAAAAACTTATTTAATAAATCGAGGAACCTATCCTGGTTTTCTACAGGAGGGATGAGCTTAAGTTGCTTTGCAATAAAAGGCCGGCCTATGGCGACTTTGTCGATGAGCCGGCCATCACGGTACAATCGAAACTCAAAGAAATTCGTGAGTATAACATTCGCAAATGCACTGCGGTAACGGGTTAGCTGTTCAGATTCCTCGATTTTATCAAGGTTTTCTTCTGTAGGGGGCTTCGCTTCGATGTAGCCGACTATGTGTTGTCTGCCATCCCATATGCGAAAATCAGGATTGCCCGCTTCCGTTTTTTTAGGAAGAACGGTCACCTCTGTTTTCGGCCTCTTTATCGACTGTGCAAAATCCTCCATCAGCGTTGCCAGAGTTTTATAATAGCTTTCTTCTCTCGCATCGCCTCTTTGGGCAACCTTGAAGATTTGCTTCATATATGTTTTTAGCATTTTACGAGACTCGTTTGCAATGTAAGGCGTAGCCGTTTATGAAGATGGCGAAATTTCCGGGGTCAACCCCGGCGTCAGAGGCGATACGTTGTATCTGTTCGTCGGTCAAATTGCAAGTATTTTGTTTTTCGTCTTTCGTCATTATTGCCACGGCCTTTTTCAACTGCTCTAATTCCTCTGTGCTCGGTGCGGCCAGCATCGCCAGCTCGCTGCTGCCTTTTATGTCCTTGAACTGGGTCCTTATCATATTGCCGTATTCGCTGTCGGCAAACTGCGCTACTTTTTCGAGATAGTCTTCGAGTGTCATATTCGATTGGGAAAATGTCAGAAATTTTGTTGTCCAGTCATATTACTAAGGAGTATATCAAGGGCCTTACAAGTTCTTGCTTTTAGAAAGAACAGAATAATCGGTGCGAGTACCGGCCAAGGCGCAAGGGGAAGCAGAGATAACAGAATAACGTTTGGGCCCGCTTCAGTTTTGCCCAATGTCAGAGCGAAAATGGTTGTCATCAAGACCGCCATACCCGCAATAAATACAGTCAAGAATATAATAACTTTGGTGATTGTTCCCAATTCAGCTTTTAGCGAAATTGTACTGTTGTCTATTTGGATATTTACTCCAGAAGCACCTAATAAAGGATTGTTCTGCATCTGAGACCAGAAGAAGATATTGCCTTTAAGAGTGATTGAGTTTGGGGCAGTTTCCGTAATCTGGAATCCACTTGGCAAAAGCGTTGTTTTTGCTATTTCTAAAGCGGCTGCTGGTTCCGCAGTAAAAGGGACTGTTTTTTCATATCTCATAATCTAAGTATTCCTCTTCTTTACCGCCGTTTTATTTTCCCCTTTCGTATAATCTTTCTCTTTCGTTTCGAGCGCTGCTTGATTTTTCTGCCCCCTCCCATAGCGGCGCTTAGCGTATCCATATTAAATCCGCCGGAAAACAAACTCTTGAGCCCGCCGAAACTGCCGCCGCTAATCGCCTTCATCATATCGCGGCTCCGCCTGAATGTCTTAACCAACCCGGAGACATCGTTGGTTTGCACGCCGGCGCCGGCGGCGATACGCCTTCTGCGGGACGAATCTATAATATCCGGCTGCCGTCTCTCGGCGGACGTCATCGAATGTACAATCCCCTCCATTCGCTTCAGTTCGCCGTCGTCAAAATCCATATCGTCGAGCTGGCCTGCGGCGCCGGGTACCATCTTGAGCATATCCTTAACACCGCCCATCTTTTTTACGGCCTGGGTCTGCTTTAGAAAATCATCGAAGCCGAAGGTGCCTTTGGCCATTTTCTCCTGCAGTTTCTCCGCTTCTTCGGCCTCGAACTGCTCTTGCGCCTTCTCGACCAGCGTTACGACATCGCCCATGCCGAGGATTCTGCCGGCCATACGGTCGGGGTGGAATTCCTCGAGTTTGTCGAGTTTTTCACCGACGCCGATGAACTTGATTGGTTTTCCCGTAACGGCCTTTACACTCAGAGCGGCTCCGCCGCGGGCGTCGCCGTCGAGCTTTGTAAGGATAACGCCGTCGAGTTCCAGCCGGTCGTTAAACTCTTTGGCAGAGTTGACGGCGTCCTGGCCGGTCATCGCATCACAGACGAGATAAATCTGGTGCGGGCCGACCGCTTTTGCCACATCAGCCACCTCCGTCATCATCTCTTTGTCTATATGCAGCCGACCGGCGGTATCGAGGATAACCACGTCGAAACCGTTTTCCCGGGCGTGTTTTACTGCGTTTTTTGCCACCTTGACCGAGTTGGTACTTTCTTCGCTGTAAACGTCGATATTCAACTGCTCACCGAGAATAATTAACTGCTGGATGGCAGCTGGTCTTTGCAGGTCGTCTGCGGCTAAAAGCGGTCTTTTGTCTTTTTCGAGCAGATATTTACCGAGCTTCGCAGCAGTTGTGGTCTTGCCGCTGCCCTGCAGCCCGGCTAACATAATTATGGTCGGCGCCGGCGAGACAAGATAGATGCGGGTATCGACCGGGCCCATCAGCTTAGTCAGTTCGTCGTTGACGATTTTTACCAAGACCTGTCCGGGATGGAGACTCTTTATCACCTCGGCACCAATGGCCGCCTCGGCTACGTCTTTGCAGAACTTCTTTGCGACGCTGTAGCTGACGTCCGCTTCCAGAAGGGCCTTGCGGACATCTCGCATAGCATCGGAGACGTTTGCCTCGGTGATTTTGCCCCGGCCGGACAGCGACCGGAATACCGAATTGAGTTTTTCAGTTAATGACTCAAACATAGTTCGATTCTCGATATCGTCGGCACAGCAATGGTTAAACAACCCCCGCACCATACGGTGCGGGGCTAAATATAACTATCGAAATTTAATCCTGCCGGCGAAAAAAGAATTGTAAAGCCGCAGAGGTGGTTTTGCAAGGGCAAAATCGGCCCACACAATAACGCTGTGGCTGGTATTAGTTATGAGCAGTCAGATTTTATCCCGTCGAAACGTGCGTTAAAAAGCTTCGAACTGGCCGGTTACCACCACCCGTACAGGGATATTATCGAGTGCTGCAGGGATTCGTGCACGTGCTTTGGCGGAGTCCTCTTTTAGATAAATCTCGATAACCGGCTGTCCTGTTTCAGACAGACCCACACCGGTACCCACCACATCGTCAATCTGGAGAATATTACGTTCGTGGCGGTTTTTTGCTTTGACGGCACGGCCAATCGCAGGCCGGTGGGATGGTTTCCCTTTCCCTTTGTGTGGCTTCAAGGCAAAATCCAGAATCGTCTCCTCGTCTTCATAAACTGCTGCTCTTTTCTTCCGGAATTTGAAGCCGTCAGCAGACGCCTTTACTGAATGATTGCCGACCGTGACGTCGGTGATGATGTAGATACCGTTGGCATCCGTTGCCGCCAGCTCACCGGTGTCTACTCTGACGGTGGCCGCCCCGATAGGACTGCCATCGGCACTATTCGTGACTATGCCGGTTATTGTACCTGAAGCTTCCGGCTCAGGCAAAGCTGCACCTGTCATAGCGACGCCTAAGGCATTAAGGACTGCATCTATAGGATTAGCAACAGTCAGAGCCCCATCGGAGCTGCCGGCAAACACTAATCCCACCGCCCGTGGTTCCAAGGCAGCATCTTCAACGATAAGCGAGCCGCTGTCTCCGCCCCCGGCAAAGCCGTTTGTTTTTATAAAGATTTGGTTCTTGAAGCGCGCCACATTGGTGGCCGGCCCTCCACATTCCGTCGAATAAGCAACATCTACGGTGGCGTGAACAGCAGCGACAATGCCGGTGGTAAGGCCCGTGGTCCGTCCGCTCTTTTTGACGGCTTGGCCGGGTCTTGCCTTTACGGTCTCGGAACTGAGCACGCCGATACCCAGGATGGCCCCATTGGGTTCCACTGCCCCATCCACCACCTCAGCAATTGCGGCATCGACCTGGTTGCGCGGTGTAAACTTTCCCTCTTTAAACCGAATCGGGACGAAATCGCTAAGGTAAGCAACAGTATCGTTCTCGTCCTCGTAACAGACGGGGTCCCAGTCGGGCGGTGTATGCTGGTCGATAAGACCGGGGTGAATGATTTGCTCCCCCAATAAGGCACCGTTTGTGCGTGCCAATATGTGATTATTACTGAGAATGTACTGAGTGCCGGTGGCATCCTGCACCAGTGCACCCAAAGTTCCACCGCAACAATAGCGACTGCTGCTGTCATTGATATTTACCCCGCTTGCACCAAGTTTGATGGGACGTTGTTGTTCTACCTGATGGTCTATGGGAGTGTCTGCCCGGATGATACCTTGCCCGGCTGCTACCAGCAAAATGCTTACTACTGCAAGATACAGTGATTTCTTAGCCATTTTTAGTTCTCCTTTCTCTGATTGTTCTTTAACCCTGAAGTGCAATTAATACCTTACATCCCCTCCGATGGGCAAAGGCAGGATATTAAACCTAAATTGTAGCTTATTTACTTCAATTTGTCAAGCGAAAAACCGAATCTGCATATGGGATACGGCAGATGACTGCTGTTGTAACCGAATACTTTAGTTCGCGGCTTAAAGCCCGATAAAGAAAACCTAAATGTTCCAGTTCTTTGTGCCTTTGATGAACTTGTTCTGCAGAAGTATCCCCACCGCCATCGGTATCACCAACATCACGGGCATAGACCACTTGTGGGTAAATACCAGTTGTTCGGCCTGTTCCGCTGCGCCGAGATACTGATACATTATCGCCAGGATTGCCATAACAATCAATGAGCTGCCGGCCAAACTCGTGAACAGGATAACCGCATATTTGAAGATGATGAAGGAAATCATACCGCCTGCGACGACGCCGATGAGGGCGCCTGCCCAGATGTATTGCTCGGCCAGTGGAGAGGCGTACCATATCCCGGATGTGAGTACCCCTCCCGCCATCGCCCCCAATACGCATACCGCCCATCGCATCAACGGCACGGAGAGAAATGCGAGAGCTACCATAAATATAACGCCCAGCCAGATGGCGTTGCCCCCGATAAGCAGTCTGTTTAACTGTATGCCGGCCAATAAACCAATCAGCCCGAAGCTTATCGTAACCAGTATCTTGAAGATGCGCCAGCCGTAGAATAGACAGACCGCGCCAAAGGACATAAACGCCAGTGCCTCCACCAGATTCAGCGAGATAATATGCTCCCAAATCAAGTCGATTGGGACAATTGCCTCTGCCGCCTCTTCTGCCGGCTGTGGTGGCTGCTGTCCCTGGCCCGCAGTTTCGACTGCCTGGGCAAGGATAGTAATAACATCCATTACTTTGCTCCTTAATAATTTACTCAAACTGACCGATTTGCAACAAATGTTAAATGTAAGTTGACTTTTAACAATACATTATGTTTCTCATAAAATATAATAAAATAGGTATCCGCCGTCAGGCGGGTTCCGCAATTTTGCATTTTGCACTTTGATTCTTGCATTTTCAAACTGGCCGTCGGTCAGTTTGAGTAATTTAAATAGCCATCCCGACAGAGTCGGGATTCCACAATTCTTGTCCGCCGTAGCTTTATGCGAAGGCGGATTGCATTTTTAACTTTGATTTTTGCACTTTCAAACTGACCGACAGTCAGTTTGAGTTATTATAAAATCCCTCAACGCAAATTACGAAGTCCGCCAGCTCTGTGCTGTTTCGTCGGGTTCGTCCTTACCTCGCCTATCTGTTTGTTTTTTTCTTGCCGGCTTTTCTTTGATGTGTTGAGAAAGCAACAACTGCTCAATCGTGCCAAAGCCCGTCATTACAATAAAGACGGCGGCATAAAATGATTGCTTATTGCCGATGTCGCTTACAGGCATAGCTGCTTTATACAACAAAAGCAGAATCATACCGGCAAAAACAAGCGTGACTCCCAGCGTCGCACAGCACAAAGCCGAGGTGAATCGTGAAAAGCAAAACCCGGCGCCCATAAAAATTGCGCCTAACGCTACCACTATCGCCCATCTGGAGGCCGGTATCTGCGAACAGCTCTGTCTTATCGCTGCCCCAAAATCAGCGGCCCAGCCCTTTGCGATTTCCACACTCTCGCCGATGCCAAAAGCCGCCGTTTGATTCGATGCTTCATATTCGGGATATTGCCTCAAACTACCTGTATCTTCAATGTAAGGATAGGCCAAAACGAAAAGACCTAAACCCATCGCCAGAGCGGATACCAGTATTGTTACAAATATTTTCTCGAACACTACCGCGATTGCTGCGGCCAGCCCCGCAAGCAGCACAGCCGGTATAATATGCTGGCCGGTTAAAAAAAATCCACAGATACCGCCGCCGGCCGCACCTACAATGGCGAACGAAACTCTCTTAAGCATCAGTCCGCCAAGCCAGAGAAATAGTCCGAGCAAAGTACAAACCAATCCCGCTCCGATTAGAGCTATGGGGCTAAACCGTGTTGCCACTTGTTCAAAATATTGAGCAGTTTCAAGCATAGCATCCTAACCGGTAATGTTCTGTCATCGGCGGATTAACAAGGAGAAACCTCTCCACTTTGCTGCGTTTCGTCCAAAATAACAGTATCCATTTATTATTTATCGGCCTGTCGAGCTAATTTCCGTTAAATAGTTGAATGGTGCGTCTATTGTGCTTTGGTTAGAGCAGCAAAAAGGCCGATTTGCACCGATAGAGCAGATTTAATGAGTGCCTCCCCCAATGCGGATGAGAGGAGTCGAACCTCCACGGGGTTGCCCCCACAGGCACCTGAAGCCTGCGCGTCTGCCAGTTCCGCCACATCCGCAGCTAATAACAATTATTAGCGGTTTTTAGCTGTCTTGTCAAGAACTCCGGCTTGAACTGGCGTACCCTATTCTTTCTTTACATAAAGGGTCTGGCTGGGGAAGGCGAATTCGATTTTTTCGGCCTCGAAACGTTTCATCATCTCCAGATTGACTCGCTGGTTAACCTCGTGGTACAGCCAGTAGTCAGCCGGCTTGACCCAGTAGCTCATATATATGTTCAGCGACCAGTCGTTGAACTTGTTAAAGTACACACGAGGCGGTTTGTCAGGGTCGGTATTTATTTCGGGGACGTCGGCTAAAATCTCTTTTATAATCTCGACCGCCCGTTTTGCCTTGGTATGTCCCGAGCCGTAGGTTATGGTGATGTTGGAGGTTCTGCGAATGAACGGACGCTTACCGACATTATCCACAATCGAATTTGCAATAATGCTGTTGGGCACGGTTACGAGATGTCCCTGTAGCGTCCGGACTCGTGTGCTTCTAAAGCCGACGTCCTCGACCGGCCCGAAATGCTCACCGATTTTAACAAGCTCATCGATTTGAAAGGGCCTGTCGGCAAAAATCGTAATCGAGCCGAAGAAATTGGCTATCGTATCTTTGGCCGCAAGAGCTATCGCAATACCGCCGACGCCGGCACTCAGCAAAACCGTTTTTATCTGGTCGGCACCGAGAATGGACTCGGCGATAAAAAGCGCCGCGATAATCGCAATAGTAACCCGCAGCGCCTTACGGATTACCGGCACAAGCATATCGTCAAGCTTGGTCTCGGTCCTGCTCACGATACGCTGGAGATAATACTCGATGACATCGACCAGCCGATAAAGCCCGTACGCAATGGCAATTGCTGCAACGGTTTTAGCCATCTTTATCCAGCCGGCCCCAATGGCTGTGCGGATACCGTCATCGTCGTTGAAATACAGACACAGCTTGCATGCAAACAACCCGAGCGCAAATATGGCCACATAGATTGGCTTACTGAGGCATTTTAGAAGCAGCGTTATGGCACTGGCGCCTGTTTTTTCTTCTCTGCGGCGGACATATGTCTCAATGCCATACTGCACTATCCTTCCTGCCGCCATTGCCACCAGCAGCACCAATAAAACAAGCACAAACCGCCAGATTGGATTGCCTCTGAGTACCTCGTAATTGACGGTATCCGCCCACCAATCGCTTAAACCTATTACTTTCGTCAGTGCCGAAGTCATCTATCTTACCTCCCTAAAATCCATATCCGGTATCTCGTATAGCGTTTTTCGCTTCAATTATCAATAATCAACCATCAGAAATCAAATTTTTTACGCAAGTTTCAGTCGGTGCACAGCAAACAGGGTATTCAGGGTTGCTTGTTCGAGACTTGTCTCTGTGAAAGCTGTGCCCGAGCAGGTAGGGTAAGGTGGGTTCGATATTTCTTGCGGTTACCTTTGCTTCATATCAGTTGCTGTGCCTGTTAGTCCTGTATATTTTCGTGCGTAATCGGCACAGTCCTTCATACTTTCTGGCTCCCACCTGCCATCCAGAAACTTCTTATACCATTGCTTTGCGTTGTATGAGTCTTCTGTATAGTAATAGCAGTTTGCGATTTTGTAGGCCAGTCGGTACTTATATTCGTAGTAATCTGAATACGCCCAGGCCCTGTTATAATACTCAAGGGCCTTGGAATAGTCCTTCTGGTCGTAATATGTGTCTCCCATTAACTTGGCGCCCCGCCGATACTCGCTGCTTTTAGGGTCGCCCATAATTTGCTTGAGATATTCTCGGCACTTTTCGTAATCCTTGCCGCGGTAATAGCATTTAGCCAGCTCCAATTTGGCTGCGTCGTAATCCGGTTTTAGCTCGAGGGCACTGAGAAAGGCCCGTTCTTTCACCGCCGTGTCCTCAGACTGCCGACCGTCCTGCAGATACGCCCCTGCGTAGCAGCTCTTCTTGATAAACTTTAGAAACTCTACGTTTATCTTTTCGCAGGGCATTGATAATGTCTCTTCCAGAACCGAGACCTCAAAACCGTTTGCCCGAACGTTGCTTAAATATCGCTCCAGTTGCCCGCTCTCGTGCAGCCAGTAAAAAAGTGCTTCTGCAAAATGGCGACCTACAGACCAGTCATAAAATTGTTTTGTCGAGGTTGACAGCAGGAATTTTACATTGGGCCTGAGACCCTTCTCAATTCTGTCCCTAAATATCTGTCCATGCTGGAGATTTGGCCCTATCACCTTTAGTTTACCTTTGATGATTCGTGTTTGCCCGCCCAAAAAGCTGCCAAGCCCTTCGTTAAACCAGGCAGGGGAGTCGCTATAATTTAGAGCAATGAAGTGATACGTAATTCCACGAAACAGCGCTCCAAAGCCGCTGCGCTGCCCGTTGTTCATAAATTGGTGCGCATATATCGCAGGTATAGATCTTGCATAATAGCCGTAGCCGGAATCGATTTTATGGCCGTGTTCGTTGAAAAGCTTCTGTGTGTCGGCTTGCGTTTTGGAATAATAGATTATCAAGGGCTTCTGGTCAGCGTCGGCATAAAAATCCACAGAAGGATTCAGCCAGCCCGTTTCGAAATATCGCTCGACCATATCCTTATAATATGCTTCAGCGTTTGCCTGAACGAATCGCACATAACAAGTATCCAGGTCGCTGTAGATGGTAAAATGTTCGCTCTGATGTGTTTGGGCAAAAGCAACTGTAAAAAGTAGAAGGGCCCAACAAAGGCAGGGTAGGACTCGTTTCTTCATTTTTTCCCCTGTTTGGTCCGTGCTATTTTAAAAATTTCCGCTCATATTTCAGACGAATGGAGGCGGGGGGATTCGACCCCCATCGACCGCTTCCGACAACTCTTTGCAAAACCGAAACGAAAACAGTACAAAACCAGCACGAAGCTTCGCAAAATCAGACACTTACAAAAATCGCAAGAGTATTGATTCTAACAAAACTCATACATATTCAAAACAAAAAAATGACAAACTTTTACACAAAAAGTGTGCTAAATGCGTGCACCAAGGTCTAAATCCTGTCAGTATCAAGTCCCAGAAAAGTTTGGTTGGGGCATAATCTTGTAAAGCTGGCATGCGTAAGTATGTCTAAGGCAGTGGATGGAGTAATATTCGGGCAGACCTGCTTTGGCAGCAACTCTTTTGAAGGCCTTTTCTATGGTTCTTGATGTCATGTGGCCGGCGGTATTGCTGGACAGCAACAGTGGACCTGCCAGCCCAACTGACTTTTCGCCGGCCTGTTTCCAATGCAAGTAATCTTCGTAATGCTCCTTGAATTCTCTGTTGAATCGAACCAATCTTTTCTTATCACATTTACCGTGCCTTACAATAAGGTGGCCGCCTTTATCGTTTATGAAAAAATCCCCCAATAACCAGCAATTAAGGGTATTTCCTGAAAATTCCCCTACAATCTTTGGGAAAATTACTTTTTCAGATAAAATTTGACATACTGGGTTGAATCTTGGTATAATAATTAAACACGAATAAATAGGTTTTATTTGCCACTTTTACCTGCTGGCGGCAG
>CAYONQ010000001.1:0-61623 GCA_964405375.1 uncultured Pirellulales bacterium | reverse complement strand
GATTTTATCGGATACTCTCTAATTGACAATGGTACAGTTTTCGGGGGTCACGCCAAAGGCATAGCAAAATATGGCTGGCAGATAAAGTCGAGGATGGAGCCTGAGGTTTGGTTTTTTTCGCAGAATCGAATGGGTTGGGCGCAAAACATATCATTAAATCAGATTTTGCGGGCCTTCGGACGAATAAGGTGCTATAATAAACTAATAAAGGCGGATTTGACAGAGAGGATAAGATAATGAGTAAACGCAAGATAATGCTATCTTCAGTCTTGGTCTTAAGTTTGGGGTTGCTGTTTTATAGCCAAGCCAGGGGTGCTACTGAGGTCGAAATACAAAATACATATTTCGACGCTATAATCGCCGGCGACCTCAAAGCTGTTCAGCAGTTCTTAACAAATGACCCGAATCTTGTGTCTGCGGTTAATACCAGGGGCAAGGGCATACGTATACCTGCCCTGCACCTTGCTGTAATGTATGGGCATAGCGATCTTGTCGAACTGTTACTTTCCAAAGGCGCCGAAGCCAACGTGCGAGACGAACATGGTGTGTCCGCGCTTGAGGTAGCAGCTAGGGGAGGACACGCAAATGTGGTGGCGCCTCTTGTATCTTATGGTGGTGATATAAATGGTGAACAACACAAGTTGCAGCGGTCGCCTTTATGTTATGCATCAAATGGCGATGTTGCCGAGGCATTAATTGCCAATGGCGCCGACGTTAACTGGCAGGACAAGCTGGATATTACGCCTTTGCATTTCATCGCAAAAGACGGAGCCACAGAGGCGGCAAAGGTGCTTATAAAACATGGGGCCAAAGTGGATGCAAAGAGCAAGTATGGCCAAACTCCGCTTCATTGGGCTGCAAAGCGCGGCAGGCGGAAGGTGGCTGAGCTTCTTTTGGCAAGCGGAGCAGATATAAAAGCCCGAGATGACCGGGGATTGACAGCGCTGAACTGGGCGGTACAAGCAGTGGATAGAACCGTTGATGAAAAAGCAATGAAAGCAACGGCCCGCCTTCTTGTCTCGCGAGGAGCAGAGTACGCAATCAGCGATGCGGCCTGGCTCGGAGACCTGCAGAAGGTAGAGGAGCTGCTCCGGGGTAATCCGTCACTGGCCAATGCTGTAGACAGCGGTTTGCGGGAGTCGGTGTTGGGCACAGCAGTCCGGGCCGGTGAGACCGAGATAGCCGAACTCCTTTTGGCGCATGGTGCAGACCCAAATGGGACGAGCAGGTTCGGCCTGCCGAGTTTGCATTTGGCGGCGGCTTTAGGTAATAGGGCGGTTGTGAGGATGTTGTTAGAAAGCGGAGTTGATGTTAACAAACAAGGAAAAAGTGGCGAAAGTGCGCTACATTGGGCAGCGGCAAAAGGGCATAACGATATAGTACAACTCTTGCTGCAAGCGGGGGCGAATGTTAACACCAAGGCATCCGAAGCGAGAAGTAACATTGACGCGATTCCGCCGGATGATTTTGATACGATTTCTGAGCTGTTGAGGTACCGTCGGGCTAGGGCAAAGCAACAGCGAAATCCAAGACTTCAGATAATGGGATTGATACGGGTGGTTTTTGTGGTAGGCGATACACCACTTCATTCGGCAGCACAGTGGGGACATGCTGAAATTGTGAAGTTGTTTCTGGGTAGTGGCGCCGCTGTTGATGCCGCAAATCGATCTGAACAGACGCCGCTGCACTATGCAAGTGTGTTTGGTCACCAGAGTATAGAACAGTTGTTGATTAACAAGGGTGCTGATATAAACGCTAAGGACAAGAATGGTTATACTCCGCAAGAGCTTTCGTTGTTCGCGGAATGGGTAAGTCATTGACACATAGATATGTTTTTATTTTGCGATTGTTGTGTGAGCGGCGTCGAACATTCTTACCCCGCCGGTGTCTAATTGCAGGATTAAGCCCCTTTCAGGGTCTATACCGGTGCAGTTGCCGGTAAATTCAGTGTTATTGAATATAAGCGTTATTCTTTGATTAAGCAGGGAGCTTAAATTTCGCCACTGCTTGATTACTTTTTTACTGTTTTTCCCTGCTGTTTCAAGCCAATCTCTTTAAAATCAGAAAAATGCATTATGGCACGTAAGCCGGCTTAATAGCGAGAGGTGTAGTACCTCATTTCTGCTTGACAAAGTTGAATGGAATTGGTTTAATGTCAGTATTATGAGGCAAATTAACCGTAAAAATACCATTGAGTGGTGGTGGCCTGCAGGATAAGTCCGGCAGGTGAGCGGTAATTTGCTGTTAAGAAATTATTGTATTTGTGAAAAAACGCAGCCTGTCGGATAGCAAGCTGCGTTTTTTATTGTATTTTGGGTGATTTTGGGGTAAAAGCTGCTTAAGAAAGGTAGAAAAGTGGAGAAAAATTGCGAAAAGATGTAAAAAAGCGAAGAGAAATTGCAAAAAAAAAAGAAAAAAGTGAGGAATAATTGTGAAAAAATGCAAAAAACAGCTACGAAATTGCGCCATTGAGAAGCTTCGGTGTCATTCTGAGTCCGCCGAAAATGGGCGAAAAATCTCACCGTTTTCGAGCGGTAAGGAGATTCTTCACTTTGCTGTTGCCGTGTTCAGACCTGTCCTTTCCGCAGAGCACCTAATGGCGGAGCGAAGCGAAGGAATGACGGTCGTTGCGAGTTTTCAACATAGTGTTACGTGATGTGAGAAATGGAAGATTATCGAGAGATAATACTTGATGCCTCGCCCGGCGAGATTGTGCCGATTGTCAAAGAGATTGACATAGCTGAGCCGGTGGATTTCTTTGCGCGGCTCAGCGACTACGGCCGGGCAAAGAATTGCTGCTTGCTCGAGGCGAGCGACTATTTAGCGGAAAATGCACTCAGTTTCGGTACAGCAAGGCCGGCGCTATATCTTACCGGCACCGGTGCCGAGTTTACCATAAAGGCCCTGAGCGATACCGGCAGCCGAATGCTGAAATATCTATCAGCCGATAAGGACAGGTTCGCTTTCTGCGAATCGGTCAAATTCGGCGACGAGCAAATTACCGGCAGGATTAAACAAACTAAAGAAATAGTTGATGAGCGGAGCCGGCTGACGAGCGTAAATCAGATGGATGTGCTGCGGGCGGTGGCGTTTGCGTTTCGGTTAGCCAGCAAGCCGTTTCGCGTAAACTGCGGACTGCTCGGGGCTATAAGCTACGATTTCATAGACCAGTTTGAGGAACTTCCGCCCAATGAAGACGACCTGCTGGGCAATCCCGATTATGAGCTTTACTTTGCCGACAATATATTTCTATGTGACCACAAGGCAGGGGAAGGTTTCGTGATTGTCAATTGCGTGATAACCGACGGCGACCGTGAGCAGATAATCGCCGAGGCACAGCAGTGCCTTGATTACTATTCCAGCATTGCACAACTTGATGTGCCGAAGGTGCGGGAGTATGCCGGCCCGCTTGCAGAGTCGTCGGCTGATACAAGTCAGCCGGAGTACGAGGAGATGGTCAAGACCGCCAAGCGGCACATTATTGACGGCGATATTTTTCAGGTGGTCTTGAGCAGGACCAGGATTGAGCCCTGTCCGGATGAGCCGTTAGATATTTACAAACGGCTGAGGAAATTAAATCCTTCGCCGTATATGTTTTATCTAAATACCCCCAATACGATACTGCTTGGCTCCAGTCCGGAATTGAACCTGCGTGTCAGCGGGACAGAGCCGCGTAATGTGGAGATTCGGCCTATAGCCGGCACAAAGCCCAGGGGCAGGGTCGGAGATACTATCGATGCCGACACTGATTTTAGGTATGAGGCGGAATTGAAGCTCGACCATAAGGAATTGGCCGAGCATATAATGTTGGTCGATTTGGCCAGAAACGATATTGCACGTGTGGCCCGGCCGGGCAGCAGAATCGTTACCGAGCTGCTGACGGTCGAGAAGTACGCCTCGGTGCAGCATCTGGTAAGTAACGTTAAAGGCACACTTGCTGATGGTCTTGATGCCTTGAACGCCTATCTTGCCACGATGAATATGGGCACGCTTACGGGCGCTCCGAAGATTGAGGCGATGAAGATAATTCGCCGGCTTGAGAAGACCAAGCGCGGCTACTACGGCGGGGCGGTTTGCTATCTGACGGTGGACGGCCAGTTCGACAGCTGCATAACAATAAGGTCGCTGCAGGTCAAGAATCATACCGCCTATATTCGGGTTGGTGCGGGCATCGTGCACGACAGTGTCCCGAAGACCGAGTTCGAGGAGACCGAGCACAAGGCGATGTCGTGTTTGCGTGCGATTCGTGGCGAATAATAAGGACAAAGTCCTATGAAAACTACAGGCAGAAAAGTTTTGTTCATCGATAATTTCGATTCTTTCACGTACAATCTTGTCGATGATTTTTGCAAGCGTAATTGTACGGCCAGGGTCTATCGTGCCGACACCGAGCTTGAGGAGCTCCGAGCATTAGCCGATGAGTTTGCCCCGGATTTACTTGTGATTTCGCCCGGCCCGGGTACGCCGGACACGGCGGGCGTATCATTGGCGGCGGTGGGTTACTTCAAGGACAAGCTGCCCATATTCGGGGTGTGTCTCGGCCATCAGGTGATTGTGCAGCACTTCGGCGGCGAAATTGGCCATTCGCCGGTACCGATGCACGGCAAGCCCTCGAGGGTAACACACAACCAGAAGGGCATATTTGCCGGCGTGGAAAATCCACTGCAGGCAGGGCGGTATCACAGTCTCTGTACCGCAAAGCTGCCGGATTGCTTAGAGCAGACCGCTGAGTTCGAAGGTATCAATATGGGTATTCAGCACAAGGAGCTTCCGATATTCGGTGTGCAGTTCCATCCGGAAAGCATCTTGACGCCGGCAGGCGGTAAAATAATCGAAAATATCCTTTCGATAGCAGCGGCGAAGAATGAAAATAGGATGAACCGCGGAGAGCGCAGAGGTCGCAGAGGAATTGAAAAGTGAAAAAGAGAAACTGGATTCCTGCTTCCGCAGGAATGACATGAAGAAGGGCTAAAGATAGCGGTGATAACTGAATATATTAATTTGTTATTAGACGGTAAAGATTTGCCTTTTGAGCAGGCGACTGGGCTTTTAGATATTATTTTTGAAGGCGGGGTAAGCGAGCCGCAGATTGCTGCGTTTCTTACTGCGATGCGTATAAAAGGGGCAACGGCGGCGGAACTGGCGGGACTTGCCAAATCGCTGCGAAGTCATGCCGTCCGTGTCAAGGTTGACGTTGATAACCTGATTGATACCTGCGGCACGGGCGGAGGGAGATTTAAGACCTCTAACATCTCGACTGCTGCTGCTATAGTGGCGGCAGGCGCAGGTGTCTATATCGCCAAGCACGGCAATCGCGGGATAACCAGCGGCTGCGGCTCGGCGGACGTGCTTGAGCAGTTAGGGGTTAAGATAGATGCCGGCGCCGAGACCGTCGCAGAGTGCATAAAACAGGCGCATATCGGCTTTATGTTTGCACCTCGCTTTCATCCGGCGATGAAATACGTTCAGCCGATACGAAAGCAGCTTGGCTTCAGGACGGTTTTCAATGTTCTCGGGCCTTTAGCCAACCCGGCCAACGTATCGGCTCAACTGCTCGGTGTCGGCGATGAAGGTCTGATGCAGAGCGTTGCAGAGGCGCTTAAGCTGCTGGGGACAAGGTATGCAATGGTGGTTCACAGTGACGGTTTGGATGAGATAAGCACAGCCGGGATTACCAAAATAGCAGAATTAAAAGAAGGTCGAATCACCTTTAAGGAGCTGAATCCCGAGAATTTTGGCATCAGGTTGGCTGATATAGAGGAATTGAAGGTAACAGATGCTAAAGCAAGTGCGAAGGTCTTGCGTGACATACTTAGCGGCAGGGAGCATGGGCCTCGCAAAGATATTGTTATTCTAAACGCCGCTGCTGCGATAATTGTCAGCGGCTTGGCAGAAGATTTCAAATCGGCAATTGAGCTGGCGAATGCCTCAGTCAGCGATGGTGCGGCATTGACTTGCTTGGAAAAGTTAATCGAGGTTTCGAATAAAGTATAAACAAAAAACGGTTCACGGGGCACGAGCGACGGTTTATGTTGATAGTGAAGGTTAAAATTTGCGGTCTTACCAATTATGAGGACGCCGCGGCGGCGATGGATATGGGTGCAGATTTGTTAGGGTTTAATTTTTATCCGAAAAGTCCCCGGTATGTGCCGCCGGAAAAGGCGATGGAAATAATAAACAGGTTGCCTGGTTTTATAGATATTGCCGGCGTGTTTGTGAACGCCTCGTTCGAACAGATTCGTGAAACAATCAGCCGGTGTCATTTAGACTGGGTGCAACTGCACGGCGATGAGAGTCCGCAGTTCTGTCAGTCGCTTCTTTCTCTTGATGTGAGGACAATGAAGGCAATTCGAGTAAAAAGTCAGGAAGATATCGAAAAAGCGGAGGATTACTTTACGGATACCGTCCTGCTGGATGCCTTCCATCCTGAGAAATACGGCGGCACGGGGCTGACCTTCGACTGGAATATCATAGGGCATATCGGCAAGCGTATTTTTCTGGCAGGGGGGATTAATCCCGATAATGCGGCAGATGCGGTTGAGTTGGGAGTTTACGGGATTGATGTCTGCAGCGGCATTGAGGCGTCGCCGGGCAAGAAGGACCACAAGAAGATGAAAGAATTATTTGAAAATATAAGACACTTGAGAGGATGAGAAGTGCCTAAAGTGAACTAAAGTGAGCTAAAGTGAGCTAAATTTTCTTAACTTTAGGCACTTGTAACTTTAGTCACTCGTAACTTGAGGTATGAGATATGAAGTATAAGGGCAGATTCGGAGATTATGGCGGGTTTTATGTGCCGGAGGTCTTGATACCGGTGCTGGAGGGGCTGGAAGAGGCGTTTTATCGCTTTTACGAGGATAAGCGGTTTGTGGCTGAGCTGGCGCAGCTTTCGAGGGATTATGGCGGCAGGCCTACGCCGCTCTATTATGCGAGCAGATTTAGCGATTACGTCGGCTTTAAGGTGTATCTAAAACGCGAGGACCTGCTGCACGGCGGGGCACACAAGGTCAATAATACGCTCGGGCAGGGCCTTCTGGCCAAATATATGGGTAAGACCAAACTCATCGCCGAGACCGGCGCGGGCCAGCACGGTCTGGCTACGGCAATGATTGGGGCACTGTTTGGAATGGAGACGAAAGTCTTTATGGGCGTAACCGACATCGAGCGGCAGAGCGTCAACGTTCACAAGATGAAACTGTGCGGAGCGGAGGTTGTTCCGATTGAAGGTGGGACTGGGACGCTCAAAGACGCTATCAACGAGGCCCTTCGCTACTGGACGGCCCACGTTACCGATACGTTTTATCTTTTCGGCTCTACCTGCGGGCCGCATCCGTATCCTACGGTGGTAAAACACTTTCAGAAGTGCATCGGCAAAGAAACGAGGCAGCAGTGTTTCGAACAAATCGGCAAGCTGCCGGATATGATTGTCGCCTGTGTCGGCGGCGGCAGTAATGCAATCGGTATCTTTTCAGCCTTTCTGGACGATAAAGAAGTGAAGCTAATCGGTGTCGAAGCTGGCGGCAGGAGTCTGGCGGGCGGCAAACACGCCGCAACACTTGTGGCAGGGCGGGTAGGTATCCTGCACGGTGCTAAATCCTATCTGCTGCAGGATGATGAAGGACAGGTTTATGAGACCGAGTCGGTCAGCGCCGGATTAGATTACCCTGCAGTCGGGCCGGAACATTGCTTATTGAAGGACACCGGCAGGGCCGAATACGTCGCAGCGGAGGATAAAGAGGTGCTTGATGCCTTTGAGCTGCTAAGCAAAAGCGAGGGGATAATGCCGGCGTTGGAGAGTGCTCACGCCCTGGCGTACCTGATGGCTCAAAAAGGAAAGTTTGACGCGGATACAGTTGCGGTAGTGAATCTTTCCGGTCGGGGTGATAAGGATGTCTCAATTGTAGAAAAATATCGACCTTTGCAGTAGGGAGTGATTGATGAGGACGTATAAGCAGGTTTTTTCGGAGTTAGACAGGGCGGCGTTGATACCGTTTTTCGTCATCGGCGACCCGGATTTCGATACGAGCGTTGCGATTGTAAAGGCGGCTACCGATGCAGGGGCAGATATTTTGGAATTAGGTATCCCGTTCTCCGACCCGATAGCGGACGGGCCGACAATCCAGAAGGCCGACATTCGTGCCTTTAAGGGTGGGATGAATGTGGCGAAAGGGCTGGAGTTTATCCGAAAGGTAAAGGATTATAAGGATATCCCGATTGGACTGCTGATGTATTACAATCTGGTTTATCAGTATGGGGTGCAGAAATTTTTCGATGATTTTCACCATGCCGGCGTCAACAGCGTTTTGATTGCCGATTTGAGTATTGACGATGCGGATGAGATTATAGCGCCCGCTATGCAGGCAGGCCTTGACACTGTTTTTATGATTACGCCAAATACCGACACCGAGAGAATGAGGGTTATTGCCTCCAAGACGACCGGCTTTATTTATACTGTCTCGCTGTTAGGCGTTACGGGAAGCAGAGAGGAGCTTTCCGGCCTGGTCGAGGGGCTGGTCGGCGGATTGAAAAAGCTAACCAGTGTGCCGGTTTGCGTAGGTTTTGGAATCAGCAAGCCCGCCCATGCGGCAACAATCGCTCGGGCGGGAGCCGACGGCGTGATAATCGGCTCAAAGATAGTGGGGCTGATTGAGGAAAATCTGGCGAACAAAGAGAAAATGCTCACCGAAGTTTCGACATTCTTAAAAGAGGTCAAAAAGGCAATCGAGGGTTGATGCCGCTTTAATGACTCGATGTCCCGCCGGAACTGATTATCTTTTTTGGTTGTTTGCCGCCGGGCTAATCCTTCTCAGGGGGCTCGCCCTGCCTTCTGTATGGATAATAATAGAACTGTGGCCAGTGCCGTTGGTTACGATAATAGATGCGGTCAATCAGTCTTCTGTTGGCCCTAATCTGCTCGTTCTGGCGGGACAGCTCATTGTTTAGCTGGGAGATACCTGTTTCAAGTTTCTGATAGTTTTCCTTCATATCTGCGACACTTTCGTTGAGCTGCCGGCTGGTTTCACTGATATTGTCTTCGAGCTCTTTGATTCTTTTTTCGGTCTCCGCTTCAAACTCCAGTTTCCTTAGCTGTGCCCGCGATTGCACCTCTCTTATCCAGATTTCTCTGTCTGACTGCAGTTGTTCTATTCTTTTGTCTATTTGCTCGGTTTCGTTCTCTTGTCTTTGAGTGTCTGTGATTGATTGTTTGGCCTTCTCGTAGCAGCGAATCGCCTGTATAAAATCGTCGGGGTCGTCCCTGAAGTCCCAGGTTCTGCCGGCGAAGTATTCGGCCAGCTCTATGTAGTACTTGAACTCGGGTGTATTTTTGATGTGCAGCGACCTGGTATCAATCTCTCTCTTACTGTAGGTGGATACGATAATCCTGCTTTCGTCCAACTGTTTGACGGTGATTTTATTCTTGTCCTCCGAGAGCAGCTCTCCGAATACGAGCTGGCCGTCTCTTAGATAGAAGTCTGCCATTTTAACAAAGCTCGCTCTTGGTCTTGACTGGTTGGTTTCTCGAGGGGTTTCGGTAGCTGCTTGCTCTGTTTCGGCAGGGCTTTGTTCTCGATTTACTTGTGCGTACAGGTTTGAAGATAAGTGGCCCAAGGCGAAAACTACTATGAGTGTTCCCGTACTTGTGAGGATTGTGTTTTTCATAATTGCGGCCTCCCAAATTATTTCGTTTCTCTGCGTATGTTGCGCAATTATACCATATTTCATCTAATCTCGGAAAGGACAAAAAACGGGTGTGGATTGGCGTGGTTTTCGAAAGGGGCGCACGATGCGTTATGAGTTTATGAGCCGGTATGCCCTGATGAGTTCGGCGACGCTCCAGGCCTGTGCGATACAGCCCCTTGGCTGATGTGGGGGGTCGCCGTCGAATATTTCGGCTAATTGTTCGAGGCAGCCGTCCTCGGTTAAGTGTTGCATCAGCGGCTCAATGAAATCAGCCGCTTCGTCTTTGCTTTCTGGGCTGAAGTTGTTGACCTTCAGATATGCCTCTACGAACGGCCCAATCAGATACGGCCAGACTGTGCCCTGGTGGTAGGCCTGGTCTCGCTGCTGCTGGGGGCCTGTGTATCTGCCTTTATAATGGCTGGATTGAGTGTTTAATGTTCGCAGGCCGTAAGGTGTGAGCAGCTCTTTTTGCACTGTGTCCACCACGTGCTTTGCGAGCTTTGGCGGCAGTGGTGAAAAGGGCAGTGAAACGGCGAATATCTGGTTCGGCCGGAGCGTCGAGTCGACAGAGCCGTCAGGCAAAATGCAGTCGTTCAGGTAGCCGGTTGTTTCGTTCCAGAATAGTTCGCAGAAGCTTTTCTTGACTTTGGCTGCTATGGATTTGAAGTGCCTTTCGGCCTTTTTATCTCTGTCGGCGTAGAATTCAGCCAGCCGGCAAAAACTGTTATACCACAGGGCGTTAATCTCCACTGCCTTTCCATATCTGGGTGTGAAGGCGACGCCTTCGTATTTTGCGTCCATCCAGGTTAGCTGGGTGTCCTCGCTGCCGGAGGTTATAAGCCCGTCGGTATCGGCACGGGTGTCAAATCGCGTGCCGTTGTAATAGGAATCTATTATCTGGTGAATGGTGGGTAGAAGCTCTTGTGTGAAGGTTTCTAAGTCATCGGTGGCATTTAAGTATTCAAAGGCCGCATTGATAAACCACAGGGATGCGTCTATACTGTTGAAGTAGGCGGTATCGCTGCGGTCGTCAAAGCGATTTGGAATCATACCGTTGTCGGCTGCCTGTGCCCAGGTGGTCAGGACTGATTTTGCCTGCTCGAATCTGCCGGTCGACAGCAGCAGTCCCGGCAGGGCGACAAAGGCGTCTCTGCCCCAGTCTGCAAACCAGGGAAAGCCGGCTAAAATGGTGGTTCTGTAGTGTTGATTTACTCGCCGTTTGCTTATGAACCGGTCGGCGGCCAGGCAAAGGGTTGTAAGTTTCCTATCTTTGGTCTTAGCGGCGGTGATTACGGTATTTTGATGCCTTTGCAAATTTTTGCAGAGTTTTTTAATGTTATCCGGCTGCTGATTTTGCCGGCGGTGATTGCGAAGACTTGCCCAGAAGATGATTTTGGTGGGCTTTTCTATTTTGCATTTGAAAAAGCCGGGCGTCCATAAATCCTCGGTAAAATCCTGACCTCTTTCTCTGTCGTTGCGATATACGAAATTGAACCACCACTGCTCGTCCTTTTCAAAGTTTGCAGAGTCAGATCTAATGAGCAGTTCGCATCTGTCCGAGGATGGGGTTTGGTAACTTGTCGTTAGAGGTGAGCCGCCCTGTGTATCATAGTGAACTGCCAGCGTGTTCTCAAATCTCTCATAGCATAACGGGGCGTAAGATTTTTGCAGTGCGTGGAAATCCCGCAGAGCTATAAAGGGGCGAAGAACGAATTCTACTTTTCTCTGCACAGCGGTAAAATCGTACACCAGCCCGACCGTATCCGTGTCTCGGGCAAGATAAACGGATTTGGTCAGGTTCAGTTGTGAAAGCTGGTAATCAAAATGCACCCCGATGTCGTGGCGAAATCGCAGAAGATACGTGTGGCCTTGCGGTGCGAATTTATCGTTGAATTCAAAGGTCGAAAGATTGATTACGTTGCCGTTAATTACAATCATCTCGAGGCAGTTTGCCAGCGCCATTATCCTGTTAACGGGCGGGTTAAGTGAGCCGATGAGCAGGCCGTGGTATCTTCTGGTGTTGCAACCGACGATGGTTGATGATGCGTAGCCACCGCGGCTGTTGGTCAGCAGCCATTCCTTGGTTAGTAAATCCTCAATGTTTTTTTCGGCTGTCGATACGGAGGTGATTTCGACACCGCCGGTTTTTTGCAATGTTAACACAACTCTACTCCAAAAGGCGCTGTTACGGTAAGATTCAAGTCAGACAGTTAATTTACCGTTTGTAAATGGGGCGGGTTTTTATTTTGCGACGGACTGTAAGCCGTCCCCCCGATTATCTGCCTGGAACAACGGTTGTTAAGATTGTCCAGCACGTTCATAAAGTTAATGTAAGAGTCGTAAGGCGAGTCATACGGGTTAAAGTACTTATGCACGTCGCCGTCGGCAAAGTATTTCGTGCACATATAATAAAAATGGTCTGATGTCTGCAGTTTTCGCCAGTCGGCGATGATTTTTTTGTCGCCGGTTTTCTTGATTTTCTTTTCAAGCCGATAAAGCTCGTGAATTGCGTTGGACTGCATTGCGTTTCCCAGCCAGGCCGACAGGTCCCTTTCGGTATCTGCCCAGCTTATGAGATGGGGCACATCAATCGTGTCCACGGGCTGGTAAAGCTGAACTATCTCACTTGGGGTTTTGAAGTTATTGTCAGGATGGTTTAGAATCTGTTCCGGCAGGTGCCGCATAAAGTCAAATATGCCCGTATCCTTCCATTGGTGTTCGCCGAATGTCTCGTAATCCATAAACAGGTTGACCACGTTGCCGTTTCCATTGACATTGCTTATCCATCCGGCGAATTTCTCTGCCGTCAAAGGCCACTGTGACCAACTGCGGTTGGAGAACCTAAAGGCGATATCGTCGCTGAGGGAATAGTTTTTAAGCAGAAGCTTTAGCTTGCTGCAGTCCTTGGGCTGATAAATGAAATTGGGGCTTCTAAAACCTAATATGTGGTCTGCACCCTCGGTTATTATCGCATCGAATTTGTCCATTGATTCGACAAGTGAAGCTAAATCGTTATTGTATATCAGCTCCGTATTTCTAAACACTCGGGGTTTTTGACCGAAGATATGTTCGATGGTTTCGAGGTGCTTGTTCACCTGCTCTATGAATTCATCCCGTGAGTATAAAAAGCTCAAGCTATGATAATACGTCTCGGCCAGGAACTCCACACAGCCGGTTTCCGCCAGAGCATCAAAGGTGCTCATAACCTCTGGTGAGTATTTCTGGAGCTGCTCCAGTAATACGCCGGTTATACTGTATGCTATCTTAAATTCACCTTTATACCTTTTTATTATGTCCAGAAGCAGCCGGTTGGTGGGAAGGTAGCATTTGTTCGCCACCTTTCTGCAGATAGAGGCATTTTTATAATCGTCGAAATATTGGTCGTTCTTGTCAAATACCGTATAGTGCCTCAATCGCAGGGGCTGATGTACTTGAAAGTAGAAGCATACCGAAGCCATATTTCGTGTCTCGTGGTTCGTGTCTCGTGGTTCGTGTCTCGTGGTTCGTGTCTCGATTCACGCTTCACCAATCACGATTCACATTTTTCAGACAGCGACCAGTGTTTCCTCGTAAATTCTCAAACACTTTGTGGCGCTATCTTTCCAGCGAAGTCTCCTTACCTCAAAATTACCGTAGTTCGCTAATGTTTCTTGCAGCGGGGGGTATTTTAGTATCGCTATAACTTTATTGGCAATCTCATTGACGTCCCAGAAGTCAACTTTAAGGGCGTGCATCAGGACTTCTGACACGCCGCTTTGTTTGCTTATTATGACAGGCACATCGTTTTCCAGCGCTTCGAGAGGTACTATGCCGAATGGCTCGGAGACGGAAGGCATCACGAAAAGGTCGGCCATTTTGTATATTTTCTGGACGGCCTCGCCTTGCAGGAAGCCGGTGAAGAGCACTTTGTGACCGATGCCCAGCTCCGCTGCCATTTCGACGGCGCGGTGCATTAAGTCGCCGGAGCCGGCCATAACGAACTTGACGTTGTCCATCACTTCGAGGACCTTTTTGGCTGCCTGCAGGAAGTATTCGGGGCCTTTTTGCATTGTAATTCTGCCCAAAAACAGGACGATTTTTTCGTTTTTGCCGATGCCACTTTCAGCTAAAGACCAGTTGCCGTTTCCGTTGTGCTCTACGCCGTTGTGGACTACTTCGACCTTTTGACCGCTGATACCGTATCGGCCGATTATGATGTTGCGGGTAAAGTGGCTGACAGCGATTACCTTATGTGCTGCGTGCATTCCCTTTCGCTCGATGTCGTAAATCATCTGGTTGACGTTTTCGCCGCTGCGGTCGAATTCGGTCGAGTGCACGTGCACAATCAGCGGTTTTCCGCTCGTTGCCGAGACCACAATACCGGCAGGGTAGGTCATCCAGTCGTGGGCGTGAACGATGTCAAACTGCTCATTCTTGGCTAATTCAGCAGCAACCGCAGCATAACGGTGAACCTCGGCGTACATATCGCCGCTGTAGTCTGTTCCGAATTGACCGGCTGAGCTGATGCTGCCGCCGTGTTTTTGGCTTAAGGTCTCCTCGATTCGTCTCTGGTAGGCGCTGGGTGTTGAATACGGCTGTAACGGTGAGCTGATTGTGCGGAATGCCACATTTTTCAGCTTGTCGAATCTGAAAGCCGACCACATATGGCTGTCGGGGCTTATCAGCTTTACATGGGTGGAATATTGGTTATCAACCATTTTGGGCAGCACAAAGGTTACTTTTATGCCGAGCTGGTCCATTGCTTTGGTAAGCCCGTAGCAGGCCGTACCAAGTCCGCCACTGATAAACGGAGGAAACTCCCAGCCCAACATCAAGACTCTCATGCTACTTTCACCAAACTATTTAAGTAACTACCTGTTAGATAGGAAGTTACGATTAACATTTTCTAAAATCCTCTCACCACAAGTGGCCTTTTATCTTTGCATGCCGGATAGCCGATTTGCAATCTGGCGGCTGTTGCTTCATCGGCAGGAAATTATGTATTCTTAACCGTTAGCTGATAGAAAAATACCGCCTTTGCTTTAGTCCTTGCTATATAAATCGGGCTTTTTGGGACAATAAGTTCAACAAATTTCCCAAAAATAGGAATTTTGATACTGGTAAAGCGGATTTTACCGGTCTGTAAGGGCTAAGAAACTCCGTAGGTTGTGTATTCGACGGCTTGTGGTTAGCCGTGCGTTTTTTGATTGAATGTTTTTAAATGTACAGTCAAGGACTGATAACTAAAAACGAGTAATAGCTGCAATGCAAGGTAGTTAACAAAGCTGGAGATAGCCAATTAAGAAAAGCCGTTCCGCTTTTCCACCGCGGAACGGCTCACTTTAGCAGCGTTATCGCAGACGTAAGATACCTGTTCAAAAGATGTTAGCTGTTGAGTGCCCATTTTGCGGTTTTTTCGCAGAATGGGCTGCTTTTACAAAACAGCAGTTTTCTCTACAGGTCCTGTGCCTTGACTGTACTGCGGCGGTTGGCCTTGGTTCGGGCAGCAGCACCGTCAAGCATACGATAGACAGCATCGTTGAGTGCTCCGAGCAACTCAGATGAGGTCATCATCTTCTTGCTCTTGATATAGGCCTTAACTTTGCTGGCTACAATCAGAGATTCTTTTTTCTTTGCCATTGACAAAAATCCTCCATATTAAAAAAGTTAAGTTTTAATAGTCCGGCATCATATCCTTGAAGCCGGCGTACTATCGGGAAACTGCTTTTGTGTTTTGTCGGCCTCGGGACCCCATTTGTGAAGAACCACAAATAAAACTCCCTGCCTGAACGCCCTTATATTTGGGGCTTTCCCGCAAAAGAACAACATTCAGGCCTTGTTATTACATACAGCTGCAAGGATTTGCAACAAAAAAATGTGCACAAATGTCAAATTTTCACAATTGCGGGGCGGGTAATTTTTAATAATTTAATAATTCAAACGGCTTATTTTGACGAAAATATCTGAATAAACGGCCTTTCAGAGCCGATAGTAAGTCAGGTTAAGCGAGACTCAAAACGCAATAAAATACACTTGGGAATCCGGCTTGTAGCGGAGAGATAGAATGGCGAAACATCGCAAAAAAACTCAAAAATCACAGGCCAGGCTGCAAGAGCTTGTCGCCGTTGCATTCACCGAAGATGCCGAACTGGCCAGGGACTATGAAACGCTGCTGAAGAACAACGATATACCCGTCATCATCAAACAAGAGGACCAATCCGCCCAAGGCGGCGGTAAAGGCATTGCTGTAATGGTCCCTGAGGATTTTCTCGATGAGGCACACGTAATAATCGAGTCGCAGGATGCCTATGATGATTTTTACGATTTTGCGCTGGAAGAAGAAGACGAGGACTTTGACAGTGACCTCTTCGAGGACGAGCTTTAACCGCCACCAGATTTATTGTGTGTGATGTGGATATCGGATACGAGGTACAAATGGACAATCAGCATTTCATAGAGCGTCGGTCGGGTGAAGACCGCAGGCGGGATGTTGTTGACAGGCGTTTAGGACTGGACCGCCGGCGAGGCCCGGGCAGACGCAGAAGCGATGAGCGAAAATCCGCCGAAGAAGGCGATATGTCGGACGAACAGTTTGAATTTGTTATGGCTATTGACGAGTATAAAAGAAAAAATGCAAGACCATTTCCAACCTGGACCGAGGTTCTTGAGGTGATAAAGGCACTTGGCTACCGCAAGGTGGCCGAGCCGCAATCGCTTGAGCAGTTTAAGAAAGAAGAAAAGTAAGCCCAACTCGCAGGATGGTTTCACAAGACCGGGATTTTCCGGTTAAATTACCCCTTGGCTGTTTGTATCTCTTTTTTTGGCCGATGTTTCCATCTGCGGTGTAGCCACCAGTACTGGCTCGGTTCTTCCCGTACGAATTGCTCTATTGCCCTGGTATATTCTGCGGTAACCCACTCAAGGGCGTCGTCTCTTTCGGCCCACTCTTCGGGGAAGATAATTCGATTAATCCCAATTTCAAAGTAAAAACGGTTATCAATCCTTCTGCTATAAGCTACGCCTATCGGTACATTATTGGTGATAGCAAGTAGGGCTATGCTTTTGTAGGTGCTGGCCTTACGGCCGAAGAAGTCAACGAATATCCCTTTTCTGCCGGCATCCTGGTCGGCGATAAAGCAGAGTGTCGCACCTCTTGAGGCGATATCCTCCATAAGCTCGGCTGCGCCTTTTTTATCGATTATTTTCTGGCCGACTTGCCGGCGGACCTCATACAGGTAGCTATTAATAAACTTGTTGTCCAACGGCCGGGCAATACTATAAACATTAAAACCGAACAGCCCCAGCATATAGCCCATAATCTCAAAGTTGCCGTAGTGGGCCGCGACCATAATCATACCGTTGCCTTCTTTCATCAGCCACTTGGCCTTTTCGGCGGTTTTAAACTGCGAATAGTCCCGCCAGTTGTGCTTTTTCACCAATCGCGGCGTGAACAATATGTCAATTGCCAGCATTGCGATATGCTCGAAACTTCGTCGTCCGGTGTGCCATAACCATTGTTCGCTTTTTTCCGGGAAGCTTGCGCGAAGATTATTCAGCGCCCGCTTTCGGCCCCGGTGATAATGTTTCCACAGCAGTCGGCCAAGAAAACAAGCGGTCTTTAGATTGGTCTCGACGTCAAAAAGGTAAAGGAAAATCACAAGAATCCGCAGCGCAACATACCAGAACCAATCCGTAAAGGGATTATGTCTTTTCCTTTTCTTCTTCTGTGGCGCCGAATTAGCCATAGACCGTGATTTTAGACTCAAAATTATTGCTGTCAAGCATCAGGAATAGCTGTATTGAACGGTAAAATTCTAATGACTGCGGATAAGAGTAACTGTTACACAGAAAAGACCGGTCTGTGGGACCGGTTTTTTATTAGTGGCTGAAGATAAACCGGCGGCTGCTAATAGATAATCGCAGTTGTTTCTTCAATCTTTTTGATAATTTCAGTGACGTCGGCGGGGTCGGATATGTAGCCGTCAAAGCCCTTCTGCAGTAAAGCGGCGGACTCAGAGTCACTTAGCCGGTTCGCAAGCGCTATGATTTTGATGGTCTGCAAATCCTCATTGGAGCGGATGGCTTTGCATATGTTTGCTGCGTTTATGCCTTCGGCCAGAAGACTTATCAGCAGTACGTGTGGGGCAAATTTCTGTGCGGTTAAGCCGGTCTGGAAATCACTGTGGACGGTTTGCACTTCGTAATCTGCTTTGGTTCGCAGGGCATCGGCCAAAGCTGAGGTTGTATCGGTGTTGCTGTCTGCTATAAGGACCCTGATTTTGCCGACCGGCAGTGCTGCTGCGGGCATATTGTGTGCTTTCATAAAACGGATCAGCTCGTTGACAGGTATTCGCCGGTCCTTGCTGCCGGGTATGCGGTAGCCCTTCAGCTGGCCGTTGTCAAACCACTTGGAGACTGTTCGGGGAGCAACGTTGCAAATCCTGGCCACGTCGCCTGTCGTTAATACGTTTTTACCTTTTGCCATTTTTTGATTCCCATTACTGTGTATTCGCACTATGTTATATACCCTTATTCGGCCTTAAAGCGAGGCCGTTTAAGACGTAAATTGTAAATTTACGGTTTGCAGCCGAATAAACCGCTGCCTATAAGATACTACGTCCCATAAGTGCTTGTGGTTTTTCAGAAGAAAATAAAATTAAAAACCGGACATATTCAATCTGCAAAGGTCAGAAAAATGCCTTTGATTTATCTGTTGGAAGGGGTTAATATTGGGTTGTTAGGCAGAACCGCAGATATGTGGTCAGGTTTACAGTAATAATTATTCGTTTTAAGGAAGGGTTTTTCCTATGTTGATAAATCTATCTCGGCCGGATATCACCGAAAAGGAAATCGAGGCGGTTTGTGCGGTGCTTCGCAGCCCTGACCTTTCGCTGGGTCCCAAGCTGGCAGAGTTTGAGGATGCCTTTGCCGGGTATATCGGCAGAAAACGGGCTGTGGCCGTCAACAGCGGCACCAGCGGCCTGTTTTTGTGTATGCCGGCGTTAGGGATTGGACCCGGCGATGAGGTCATTACCACGCCTTTTACCTTCATTTCCTCGGCAACGACTATTATGATGGCCGGCGCCAAGCCGGTCTTTGTCGATGTTGACCCTGTAACCTTAAACATCGACGCTGCGAAAATCGAGTCAGAGATAACCAGCAAAGCAAAGGCCATTCTGCCGGTAGAGCTTTTTGGCAATCCTGCTGGCATCGATAAGGTCTGCGAAATTGCCCGGAAACACAACCTGGCGGTGATTGAGGACGGCTGTGAGGCACTGGGTTCTGCGTTGAATGGGAAAAAAGTTGGGACATTCGGCACGATGAGCGCTTTCGCTTTTTATCCCAATAAGCAGATAACTACGGGCGAGGGCGGGGTGATTCTGACCGACGATGACGATTTGGCGGATGTGTGCGTATCACTTCGCAATCAAGGCAGAAGCAAAGGTGGCGGCTGGCTAAACCACGAACGGCTGGGCTATAACTTCCGGCTAAGCGACATCAATTGTGCGATTGGGATTGTGCAGCTTTCGAGAATAGATGAAATCAAGGCCAAACGCCGGCAGGTTGCAAAATGGTATCAGGAAATGCTGGCGGCGGACGAGCGGTTGATAGTGCCTTCCGAGCCCGCTGATTGCGAGATAAGCTGGTTCGTCTTTGTTGTCCGCCTGACAAATGGGTTCACTTTAGAACAGCGCAACAGGATTCTGGAAGAGATGAAAGAGCAGGGTGTCCAGGTCGGCAATTACTTTTCACCTGTGCATCTGCAGCCGTTTATCTCAGCGCAGTTCGGCTACAAAAAGGGCGATTTCCCTGTTACCGAATCCGTGTCCCAAAGCACTATTGCCTTGCCGTTTTATAATAATCTAACTAAAGATGAGATAGCGATTGTTTGTAATACATTGAAAGAAATTTTGGATAAAAATCCACCGGCCGTTTGACTATGGCCGTTTTTATGTTATATTTTTAATGGCATTAGCCACGGGGGCGGTTGCATCCGATAAAAATCTATTTAGAGGGGGAACTTATATGGGGGGCTGGAGGGGCAAGCTCATATTTTTGCTGATAGTGTATTTCGCCGGCTTTGCAACCGCAATCTACTGCTTGGCACCTGTGCCGGAGAATCAGGACTTAAAATCCTGCGAGGAAGGGCTTGTATATTCGGCGTTCCAGTCAGACGAATTGGCACAGTCTTTTAACAGCGGGATGCACAAGTGTATTGATTTTGGCAAGGACGCCGCCCGGCGTACGGGCGTATTTTTGAAGCAGAAATTCGATGAAACCGAAACGGACTCTTAATTGCTAACACATAATACTTCTGAATACAAGCCGACATAAGAGGGGGGGCTTGTATGCAACATTGCTCGGCCGTGGGTCGCCCGACCCACGGCCAATTTATTGCGCCGACAGGGAATTGGCGATTTACAATTTACTATTTACGATTGAAATGAACAGCAAAAACGTGTCGGAATTTGGCCTGGTTAAAAGTTTCAACAAGTCTGCTTTCCATAGTTTATTCGGCTTTATTCAGAAATTAAGTTAAAAAGGTTGTTGGCATCTTCTACATCTAATGTTTTGAGAATTTTGTATTCCTCGAGAGCGGAGTCCTTGTCGCCGATTAGAAAGTAAGCAACACCGAGATTACGGTGTGCCTCGGCGTAATCCGGCTTGATTCTGATTGCCTGCTTAAATGCCGCTATCGCCTCCCGCCAGCGGCCAAGCTGACCGTAAGAATTGCCGAGACTATAGTGTGCTTCGGCGAGATCCGGCTTTATTCTGATTGCCTGCTTAAATGACTCCATCGCCTCCTGCCAGCGGCCAAGCTGGCCATAAGTAACGCCGAGATTATAGTGTGCCTCGGCGTCATCCGGCTTGATTCTGATGGCCTGCTTAAAGCCATCTATCGCCTCTTGCCAGCGGCCAAGCGTGTAGTAAGTAACGCCGAGATTATAGTGCGCATCGGCGTCATCGGGCTTGATTCTGATTGCCTGCTTGTAGGCATCTATCGCCTCTTGATAGCGGCCAAGGTTGTCGTAAGCAACGCCGAGATTATCGTATGCCTCGGCGTCATCGGGCTTGATTCTGATGGCCTGCTTAAAGGCCTCTATCGCCTCTCGATAGCGGCCGAGTTCGCCGTAAGAAACACCGAGATTATGGTGTGCCTCGGCGTCATCGGGCTTGATTCTGATGACCTGCTTATAGCCATCTATTGCCTTTCGGTGGCGGCCAAGCTCGCCGTAGCAATAACCGACATAAAACCAGGCATCAGCGTACTGTGGCCTTTTTGATACGGCTTTTTGGAAGTAGGTAAGTGCATCAGCCCAGTTTTCCTGCCAAACCTGCAGCAGGCCTTTTATGTAGAGCAATTCGGCATCGTTCACATCGGGTGCTGGGATATGGAATTGCCCCAGCTTGACAGGCACAGGGGTATATTTTAAGGAGAGGATTTTTTCTACAGGTATGGCGAAGTTGAGATTCTGGCCTTCGGTAGCGATAAATGTAGCTACGCCGATTACCTCCCCTTTGGTATTTAAGACAGGGCTGCCGCTTGAGCCGGGCGAGACAGGAGCGGTTATCTGGAGGATTTTGCCGAAGGCGGGTATGTCCCGAACTGCCGACACTATGCCGGTCGATACACTTGCCTCAAGGCCGAGGGGGGCTTCCGATAACCACGATGTCTTCGCCTTCCGATGGTATTGTGGTGCTTAGTTTCAATGGGGTGATGTTGGAGTCCTGTATGTTGACCGATAATTTGACGATGTCGGCCTTGATGTCACTTGCAAGGATGCCTTCAACGGCATATTCCCTGCCGGACGAGGTTCTAACGGTGGCAGAGTAAGCGCCTTCGATAACGTGGTGGTTGGTGATAATGTGGGCTTTGTCATTTATGAAGAAGCCGCTGGCACTACCGCTTGGCTGGCTGTCGGCATCGAAGGTCTGTATTAAGACGACGGCGGGCTTGACGTCTTTTACCAGCCGGACAATATCCTCGGCAGCAATAGCACTGTTCTGGCCGGTAGACCAGAATGGTGAAAGACAAAGATAAGCCGCGAGCCGAACGAGTCTTTTCATAAAAACCCCTTGCTGTTGAAGAATCCGCCACAGGCGGATAAAGCTATATTTATCCGCTAACTATTATACATCGGGTAAGACTGAAATCTATGTAAAAATTGCTCGTTATACCCCATTTCTAGGCCATGCCATAGGCAAGGATATCCATTTCGGTTTTTGTCTAAAATAAGGAAAATTTTTTATGGCACAGAGCAACGGGATGTGCAGTAACAGCTTAAGTGTCTTAAACCTCGTTTTTTATGGCGTAAACGTCAGAAAAAAATGGACGCCAGATTCTTTTTCGTTTGACTTTTGTTTGAAAATATGTTAAAATTCCTACCAGTTTGCCAGTAGGCAAACGACAAACCGCCCCGTAGGGCAAGGTCTTCAGGCCAGCAGGCCCAAGTCAAGTCCAGTCGTTCGTTAATGTTCAATTTGTTTTGAATTTGGGTCATTTGGATTTTGAGATTGTTTCGGATTTCGATATTAGGATTTCGGATTTCTTGCTGTCCTCTGTCGTCTGCTTTCAGCGGAAACTCTAATCAATCAAAAATGAATGATTATGCAAAACAAACCCAATTTCCGAAACGACAAAATGAACGCAACCTTATTTTTCACAAAGGATTATGGAAATTAAATCGTTTCCAGGCTCTAAAAAAACAAACCCAAACAAAGCCAATCTTGTCCCGATTGTTTCGGGATTCAAACGTGCGCTCGCAAAAATGGGTCATCACGAGAAAAATCGCCGCAGGGGAGAATAACCCTCCTAACAGCAAAAACCCGAAGGTTTGTCGGTCAGAGTTTAATAGCTGCGGTCTTCTTCTGATAAATCTATCAAGTGGGCTTTGGGCAGTTTCGCCTCGATAATGGCGCGGGCTAAATTCACCCATCTTTTGCAGCCGTCAAGCACAACGCTGTCACTGCTGGCTACAATCGAGTCAGTTTTTATCAGCTTAGCATCGGGACTCAGGAGAAGTTCGATTTCCCAGTGCCAGTTGTTTTTGTCGGCCAGTTCGCCGATTAGCGTTTTCAATCGGCCGCTGTTCGAGACCGGGCTATCTAAAAGCCACAAACAATCGCTTACGCCAACCTCTTTTAAGAATTGGCCTATAAGCTGAACAGCGGGTATCGTCTCGGTAACTTTGCGGTACGTCCCGTGTATGCTCGCCAAATCTTTGAAGCAGCCATCCCGTCCCTTAAAGATACAGCCGCCGCTCATTGCCGCCTCAGTCGTTATCAGGACATTATAACCATCAATAGCAATCGGCTGGCCGGTGAGTTCGGCAATCCTGACTTCGCACTCGCTTCGGGAGGCGAGCTGCTGGTCGGAGCAGGCGCTTCGCATAATTGCCAGCCGTTGCCTTTCCGTAAGCGAAAGTTTGTCCCCGACTAACTTAAGGGCGCTTTTATCAGCATAGCCCTTCGTCAGCAAAAGCGAAAAATCGGCAAGGGCTGCTCGTAAATCGGCAATCACGGCAGGGGCAAATAATTTGGCATCTGCCGGATGCGGGCCTCTATGTGTTCGCTTATCAGGCATAGTTCGTATCTCGTATCTCGTAATATGGTAACCCGCCCTTCGGCAGTTCGCAAGCGGTTGTGAGAAACAAATTGACACCACTAACGCTTATCACTAATATCAGGTCTTTGTAAGTGCAGGAAAGGCCGATGCCAAGCCACAATTTAGTACATATCAAGATAGACGATTTGGAAATCATCGGCTATTCGGTCGCTGGTGAAGAGACAGTCGTCGCAATGCCGCAATTAGACGTCTGCTTCGATATAGGCAAGGCACCCAACCAGGTTATCTCCATAAATAACGTTCTGCTTACTCACGGGCATATGGACCATGCTGCGGGTATTGCGTATTACCTGTCACACCGTAATTTCTCAGGCCAATCTGCAGGAACGATTCTGGCCCCTGAAAATTTGTTAGGCCCGATGAGGGAAATCATCGACGCATGGAGCCGGCTGGACGGCAATAGAATACCTGCCAATCTCGTCGGTGTAAAAGCCGGCGACGAATACCAGATAAAGCCGAATCTCTTTACCAGAGTATTCCCGACGAAACACAGCAAGGGCTCCGTCGGTTACAGCGTAATCGAGAGGCGAAAGAAGCTCAAGCCAGAGTATGCAAAGCTTACAGGACCGCAAATCGTCGAGTTGAAAAAACAGGGCATTGAGATTGATTACCCGCTGGAGATTCCGATTGTTACATACCTTGGCGATACGCAGTATGTGGATTTCTCGCTGTTGAAATACATCGTAGAAAGCAGGATTCTAATCGCCGAGTGCACCTTCTATGATGTCGAGCACACCGGCAGGGCAGAGGCAGGCAGGCATATGCACATCAACGAGTTTGCAGCGCTAATCGAAAAGCTGCAGAACGAGCATATCGTCATCACGCACACAACCCAGCGGACTCCTATGCGCCAGATTCGCAGGATATTGAAAGAAACCTTATCGCCGGAGAAATATAAAAAGGCCATACTGTTTATGGCTCAAAGGCCGCGATAGCCCGCCTGCTTGAGTAATGTTACTTCTGGCGATACGGCTGGCCGGCCTGATACGATTGCAGCCGGTCCTGGATTTCCGCTGCGAGGTCTTTTCTGCCTACGGAGACGGCCACTTCTATCGCCTTTTCAGCGGTTTCTGTCGTCTCCTCGAATCTGCCCGCCGCAGCATAGGCGGCAGCAAGTGTTTTTAACGGTTCGATTCGCAGGTAGCCGGTCAGTTGGCAGCAGCGTTCGGCGTATTGAACAGCTTGGGCCTTGTCGGAATGGCTGGCATCCGGTTTGTTTGCCAACACCAAAGCAAGATTGGTTAGCGCCTCAGGCCAGTCGCCTCTTAGCTGAACGGCTTTTCTGTAGTGTTCAACCGCTTTATTGTATTCACCCTGCAGGGCATAAGCCGTTGCTAATTCGTAGTGGCTGTTGCGGTCGCCGGGGTCATCGCGCAGCAATTGGGTATAATGCGTGATGGCATAGCTGAGTTTGCCCTGTTCGGCAAGGACAAACGGGTCAGGTGGCGCTTGCATTTGACCGGCCCTTACAAGCAAGGAGAACAATACCGTCAGCACCAGTGTGCCGAACCAGCCATAAAGAGCGGTCCGCAGGAAGAGCAGGTTTTTATTCTTGAGCCATTTGTCGAGAGTATTAAATCCGAGTGCGAAGATTAGACTTATTGGCAGCATAGCGGAAAGGCCGTAGAAGGCCTTTGCCTGGCCGTAGTAGGGCAGCCGAAGGTTAATATAAACTATGCTGCAGATTATGGCAAAAATGCAGAACAGGATTAACAACCAGTTTTTGCTGGTATGGAATATTGCCTTACCGGCTGCGCGGAACGCTCCAATTACAATTGCCAGTGTTGCTGGTATTGCGAGCAGATAAACTGTGGACGCATATTCGTAGTTCCACGGGGGGCGGTCAGCATACGTTGCCATTCCACCTAATTGGCTGTCACCCCAAAAGGTTGAATAGAGGGAATCAAACAGCGAGTAGCTGCCGGCAAAGTAGGGTAGAGAAAATACTTTACCGAATCGGCAAAAGTATTTGTAGGTATGGTATCCGGGGTCTTGCCACCAATGAAATCCCGCCGAGGCATCCCAGTTGCCGACGAAGACCTTTCCGAAATGCACCCAGTTGCGTACGTAGAACCAGCCCGCTATAACAGCTATAAGCACAAACATCAGGCCAAAATGCCTGGCAAGCGTGGCTAAGGGGCATTTTTCTTCGGACAGCAGTTTGTATAGAAGTATCAACGAGATAACGGGCAATATAGTCAAGGCGGTAAATTTTGTCAGCAGGGCCAATCCTGTAACCAAGCCGAGCAGAGCAAACTGTCTCGATGAGATCCGGTCACTATTAAGTATTATTATCGCAGCGAGTATTGACAGACCCATCAGGAAGGCACAGAGGGACTCGTTGGAAAAGTAGTGAGAGATGTAAATGTTCATAGGTATCAGGGCCGCCATAGCCACTGAGACGGCCTGTGCGGTTTTGCTGTTGGAAAAAAGTATTCGAGCCGCGAGGTAGGCAAGATAAATTTGGCCGATGCCGCAGAGAAATGGAATCAGATGTAACGAGAAGTAGGCGTTCTCATTGTAGAAGATGAGCCTGGCAAAAGAAAAAATCAGCGTTGAAAGAATATAAAACAACGGCGGCTGATACATTTCCCACCCGTGGTTTGCAAGGGGAAGAGAATGATGCTTGAGAAGATACTGTACATACTCAATGTGTTCGGGGGCGTCAAAGCCCAGTTCAAGAGGCATTATTCTGGGGAGGTTGTTTATGAATAATATTGTCCAAAGTATAATCGAGATTATCAAAACGGATTTCGGGGTGAACGTCAAAAACCTTAGAGCCGGCAGACTGTTGGGTTTCGCCTCTTTTTGCTTGTAATTGTACAGCCAAAAGACTGTGCAGGAGAGAACAAAAAACAGAATCAACATTGGGAGCTTTTTAGCCAGCGCATTGAGAGGTCGCACGGCTTCCAAGCTGACTGGATGTATAAAGCAATCGTTCGCCAGGCCTGCGGCAAAAGCGGGGCTGCCCGATATAGAAGCCATCCAGGTGGTGTCTGTTTTAATATCATTTTGCAGACCTTCGGTATAGAGCCAAAGGGCGGCAGGGCCGTATTTACAGGTAACTTCGACTTTTATCGTATTTGCACCCTCTTTCAGAAAGCGGGAAATCTCCAGCACATTGGTTTTTTTCCAGTTTCTCTCGGGTTTAGAGCTGCACGAAAGCTCGTCGTTAATCCATAAATCGTACGTCTTGAAGCCTTTAATGTGTAGATGAACCTTAGATGGCACGGCGGCGAGTTCAAAATCCCTGGTAAACTCGGTAGTGAGGTTGATGAAGCTGCCTGTTTTGATATTAGTCTCAGGGCAAAGCTGATACAGTATCCAGTTTGCACGGGAATTGATTTTTAAAAATGGGACATCCGGGTCGTACACCGCCTTTACGACGAGAAGGGAAAAAGATGCGCTTAGAACCAGAATAATAAAGATTGCGATTCTTAATTGTATTTTGTGGTTAGCTGGTTCAAATGTTTTGTTCAAATCAATCATCTTTTAATTCTGGTGCCGATTTTATTTTATACTTTTTGAACGAGGTCGAAAAGAGATAAATCCGATGTACCATTTCTTATTTGGTCAAGGTTGTTTCTGGCGATACGGCTGGTGCGCCTGATACAGTCGCAGCCGGTTCCGGATTTCTGCTGCGAGGTCTTTTCTGCCTGCGGAGACGGCCAGCTCCAGCGCCTTTTCAGCGGTCTCTGTCGCCTTCTCGAATCTGCCCGCCGCAGCATAGGCGGCAGCTAACGTATCCAGTGCCTCAGCGTCTTTATGATTGGTAAGTACACACGCTCTCTGGGCAAGTTTAACAGCGTCGGCTGGATTGCGAAACCTCACATCTTCGGTAGTGGCCAGAATCCAGGCAAGATTGTTAATGGCGGCGGCGTAATTAGGTTTAATCCGCAGCCCCTCATTATAATTTTCAATCGCCGGCTCAATCCTGCCCTCTTCGAGCAGAGCATTTCCATAATTGCTGTGCATAACGAAATTGTTGCTGGTTACTTCAATTGTATGCTTGAACAGGGTTAAGTTGTTTTGCCAGTATCGCACCTGCGTTCGGGTGCATATTAGTAAGGCAGCTAACACCATTGCTGCTGATATTCCAAGCCCCATTTTTCGGTATCGCCACCGCTCTAAAAGTTCGTTAGCACCCCAGCCGACCATAATGAAGATTCCAATCGACGGCAGATAAGTGTAGCGGTCGGCCATTGCCTGCTCGCCCACCTGCACCAGCCCGATAACCGGTACCAGCGTTCCGAGATACCACAGCCAGCCCGCTATAAGGTAACGCCGGCGCATATAAATTACGGCTGCTGATGCAACAGCTAATATCACAAAGAAGACTATCGGCTGCCATCGAGGCAAATTACCGCCCGGGTGTGGATACAGAGGCGCCAGACCACTGGGGCATATTATCTTGAAGATATACCCCATATAAGAAACAATGGCGTTTGATATGCGAGTACTCAGGCCGAAGCTCTCCGCCGGCTTCATTGCACCGGCACTTTGCTGGATGATAAAGGTAACCACACTTGATGCTACCGAAAGGACAAAGAGAGGAACCTTCTCCCTGACCAGGTGAAACAATGACCTGTAGCCGGCATCTTGACCAAACTGGAAACGTCCAAGAGGCCAATAGTCTAAAAGCAACAGCACAAACGGCAGGGTTACCAACATCGGCTTGGCCATAAGCCCCAACCCAAAAGATAGAAATACCGCTATGTATCTGCCGATACTGACACGCTCGGTGTATCGAACGTAGAGAGCCATAGTCAGCATCCAGAAAAAGCCGCTCAAGACGTCCTTGCGTTCGGCTACCCACGCAACGGACTCGACGCGCAAAGGGTGCAGGGCAAACGCCGCCGCCACAAACGCACTTTGCCAGACCGCTGCCGTCGTCCTTTTCAGGACCCAAAACAGAAGCAGTGTATTTGCTATGTGAAATGACAAACTGGTCAGGTGGTGCCAGAGAGAGTTTAACCCGAAAAGCTCGCAGTCCAGCATGTGGCTTAGCCAGGTCAACGGATGCCAGTTGGCCATATATGGCGTGGTGAAGGCCCATCTAACGGATTCAGGCGTTATTCCTGCTGACACCTGTGGGTTTTTGGTAACGTAATCGTCGTCATCGTAGTTGACAAAGCCGTTTAGACGAGCCGGCTCAAAGGCGATGAACGTGACCACAGCCAAAACCACGTAAATTAAAAGGATAAATGGTTTGTTGACTGGTCGCTCCATTAGCGGGGAAACAACCTCGATTTAGCTGTATTCGTTACAACGGCGCCTTATTTAGCGGCGTCACTTCGATGGTCTTTTCTTTTGAGCTTCTTTTCGAAAGATTTCCTCGTACACCTTTTCGTAGCCCTCGACCATACAATCGATGGTAAAGTTCTCTTCTACACGCTGACGGCATTTTTTACGTTCGATACGCTCGATTTTGCCGACACGCTCTACCGCTTCGTCCACGCTGTTGACTAAATAGCCGGTCTGCCCATCTGCGATAACCTCCCTGCAGGAGCCCAAATCCATCGCAATTACCGGCACGCCCGCCGCCATCGATTCAGCCATTACCAGGCCGAACCGCTCCGGGATGGTATTAAGATGAATAACCGCATACGCCTCCTTGAGAAGCGCATTACGCTGAACAGGGTCAACCGGGCCGATAAACTTAATCGAAGTGTCATTGATGTGGGGTTTGATAAGCTTGTCGAAGTACTCCTGGTCCTGGATTATACCCGCTATTATCAGGTCCCGTCCGCATTTTTTAGCAACTTCAATGGCCAGATGTGTCCCCTTATCAAGGTGTATGCGCCCGTAATGTACGAGCTTATCGCCTGGTGTCTCTCTGAAGGTGAGATTGGAAAGGTCAATACCGTTATAAACCGTCGCAAGGTAAGGCAAATCAGGGTCCCTGTCGGAGTCACTGATGGAGGCGTAGTAAGTATCTTTGTGGTCGTGATAAACCCGCAGTATGTCCGGGTCGGAGAAGCCGTGAATGGTGGTCAGCATCGGGGTCTTTATGAACGGAAGGTAGGTTAACGGCAGATAATCGAAGTTGCTATGAATCAGGTCGAATTCGTCAGCCCGCTGTAAACATTTGGAGATGTGCAGGCAGGTGGATACCAGCGGGATTTGTGTTTTGTCTTCTTCGTAGCCCCTCTCGACAAAGCCGACAAGTTTAGCGTTTGTTATTGATTCTTTAGTTGCAAAAAGTGTTACGTTTTTCCAGCCACGAGCCACTAATCCTTCTGTGATATTGCCGGCGACGGTCTCCCAGGCGCCGTATGCCCGAGGCGGTGTCCGCCACGCCACCGGCGCCAGAATAGCTATTCGCTTGTTCTTAATATCCATTTGTCCTCAATCGTCAGAGAATCTGCCTTTTTCTATTAAAGGGACATTATGGCGGCAGACCTCAAACACCGACGGATTGCCTCTGGCCCCAAGCTTGTTCATCGCTCGGACACGGAGGGTATTATTGCCCGATGCAAGGACCCATGTCCAGCGGTCGCCCTCTATTCTTTTCCAGCCGCCGTCGTTTTCATCCACTTCAAAGTGACTGAAATTGGGTGTATAGGTCTCGAAACGCAGGTAAAGAAACTTATTGCTGTGGGCCATTGTAGCATCGACGTGAACGAGATTCAGGTCGGGCCACATATCACGGGGCCGGTCGGTGTACCAACGGAACTGACGCATAGGCGGCGTGCGGTCGTCATACCAGTTGACGTAACCGGTCCACGCCGTCGGTGAACAGCCCTGATTAAACGGTATTGGATACGGCTTTTCATAAAAATTGTTGCGCGGCACCATCCGCATAAAAACGGCGTTTACAAAACCCATATATCCAACCTTTTCATTATCCTGATACGTGGTGGAACTGCGTTTCACTGGTGGTGGGTCCTTCCTCTGCTTAATAATCTCCAGAGCGCTGGGCCAGCTAACATCGTCGTTGGCCCAGTCAATAGCACGGTCGGGGAAAAAGTAATCAAGGTAGGCGTTATGAAGGTCAAGAATACTCATTGGTTCCCCTGTTTTCGTATTGAAAAAATAATGGTTGTAGTAGCTGGCATCCAGATACACCCACTTGGCAAAATCATCGCTCCAGACATCGATTATCTCGTGGTTCTTCGCATTCATAAAATGTCCTTGCCAGCCGTATGCCATACACAAGCCGCTAAGTAAGAGGTTGTGCTGAAGACAAAAACCGGCCGTGCCGTGTTTATCGATATGGTCAAGAATCGACAGTGCATCCCATCTGGGATACTCGGGTCGCGGATGCTGGTAACTTGGATAGTCTCGCGTTGTGGCGTACTCGAGAAGTTTAATCATTGCATCGAATTGGGTCTTACTGCCTGCGGAGACGGCGTCGAGATTTTCGCGATTGCGAAGCTCTTTGAACTCAGGCCTGTCGGCTTTTTCCCATTCGAAGTCTATTGAAGAGTACTTGATGATTGGATTTTCCGCCTTCAAGACCGTTATGCTGTCGTGAGAAGGCCCACCTTGGAGAAGTTCAACTGTTACAGAAGCATGTTTTACCAGAGGTGTTTTTAGCGGATTGGTTGTGGAAAGTACGGCCTTGAGTTGAATAAAACGGCCGCTCATATTCTTGTCGTCCAACTCAATATCGACGGATTCTCCGCTGCCAATCGGTTCATACGGCCCCCGGTCCTCGGAAAATGGGCCTGGATGTGTGCCTTTGCGGAGGTAATACTCAATGCCTGTCCCGGCAGGAACTTCGGACCGAATTACAATCCTCACTTTCTTTACTATGCGTACCGGCACTATGAAGTCTTTGGAGTCTCCCCGCCAGAGGTCGATTACAGGGCTTTTCAGCCAGCCGGTCTTGACATACCGGTCGAGACTTATTCTCACACCGTACTCCGCCCTGAGCTTTCCATCGGGGCCGAAAGGACTTTGCTTCCAGGATTTGCCGTCGTCGAACGACTTAAACGATGTTTCGCCCACATGTTCAGGGTCGCCGCCGCCAATCTCGAACTCATCGGCACGGGAAAGGTAGATGCTCCATCCTTCTTTTGCGGACTCGGCCTCGGGGCAATATAATTCGATGATATTCTCACCGTTGGTGAGCCACTCTGCGGGGAATTGGCTCCACTGGACCGTGTACTCAGGAGACATTGAAGTAACCCACTTATTCTCCCGGCCGTCATTGTTATTTATTCTGAACCGCAGAGGATGTTTACCCCTGCTGCAGAGAATCACAAGGAAGGCATTTTCGGCACGAGGTTCGTCCAGATAAAGCAATTTTCTCGCCCTGTTTTTGCCCCATACGACATCCTGGTACACACCTTTTTCACTGGCCCCTGCACCGGGTGAATCGTTCTCGATAAGGTCTATATTGAACAGCCCTACGCCTTCGCCGGGATATTTTCTGAGCATATGCACAAAACCGGTATCATATATTGTCTCCGCATTGCCTTCCCACTTCGTGGTGACAGTCTTCGCTGCTGCCGGTTCGGCAGGAAAAAGCATCACCAAAACCAAACCGAATGCCACTATACATTTTTTATACATTTTCCATTCCCCCTGCTTACTGTAGGGATAACATTTATACCCCGGATTTAGTTCGAGATACACTTCACGCTTCACGAGATACGCTTTTTGCTTTTTGTATTTCTTCTTTTATACGTTTGATGTGTCCTCGACCGAGGGCCTTTACCTCACAGCCCAGTTCGAGATACCGGCGGATTTTTTCGTCTTCCAGTATGCCGAAGCAGTCAATCACCGCCAGCGGTTTTCCCACCCATTCAACTATTTTGTCGGGGTCGAGTTCAAGGTAAGGTTCGTGCGGCACGGCCAATATCACCGCATCGGCACCGGCAATCGCGGCGGCAAGGTCGTTCTGAACACGGGTATTAACCACATTGTCCTGATTGCGGAAAAATCTCGCCCACGAATGACCGGGGGCTGGGTATGTGTCCTGCTGCTCCAGCTCGAACCAGTGCTCGAGATACGGGTCGTGCACCCGCATATCGGCTCCCATCTCGGTCAGCTTGCGAAAGACTATCTCTGAGCCGCTGTAACGGGTGTCGGCCACATCCTGCCGATAGCTGGCCCCGCACAAAAGTATGGCTGCGCCGGCTGTCTGCCGACCCATATCTTTCAGGGCCTCTTCTGTCAGCGTTGCCGCACGAAGACCGCGTGTGTCGTTGGTGTCGATTGCCATTGGTGTTATCTTGAAGATATCGTCGTCGAAACCGAGAATGTGCTTGTACGCCCAGTACCCCAGCCCGCCATCCTTTGGCAGGCAGTATCCGCCGATACCCGGCCCTGGAAATATGATGTTGCTGTGCGTGGGCCGCATCTTTATTGCCTTGACGACCTTAATCAAGTCCACGCCGTTTTGCTCCGCAAACAGGCTCCACTCGTCGAGAAATGCTAATATGGTGGCGCGATAGGAATTCTCAACGATTTTGGTGGTCTCCGACTCGATAGGGCGGTCCATAACGGTCAGGGGGTATTCTTCGGTATTCAGCACCTCTCGTAGAAATTTTTCGACGCGATGCCTCGCTTCGGCGTTACAGCCGGAGCAGACCCGCCAGAAATCCCGTATCGATGAGACGTATTCTCTACCGGGCATAACCCGCTCAAAGCTGTGCGACAGCAGCGGCTCCGAGTCTATGCCGCGGTCGGCAAATGCCTTTTTCATAATGGGCAGTGCAACGAATTCCGTCGTGCCGGGAGCAACAGTCGTCTCGATAAGCGTCAGGCATTTCGGCGGAATCTTTTCGCCAATGGTCTTTATTGTTGCTTCCAGGGCCTTCATTTCCGCTATTCCGGTTCGCATATTGCCGAGGTCCTGTTTTGTATAATCGCACTGCACGTCCACAACTACACAGTCGGCTAATTTGAGACAATCGCTGTCGTATGTGGCGACAAGCGTTTTTTTCTCGAGCACACAACGGGCTATCATCGGCTCGACCTCAGGGTCCTCCGCCTTCACCGGTGAGATGCCCTGGTTAAACAGCGGGACCTTCCAGTAGCTTCGAACGCTTGGCCGCTGACAGCCGATGACAAACTTGTTCGGTTTGCCCGTTTTCTTATCGACACTGTCGGCAATGATAGCGGCCATAACCGCACCGACGAAGCCCAGGCCCATCACCACAACGATTTCCTTGCCCTCGGCCCGCGCCGCCTCTGCCAGCGATTCGATGCGCCTGAACTCCGCATCGTACTCGTCTTTCTGGGGTATGGGGAATTTCTCTCCTGTTAAACTCGTTGAATAATCAGCCATTCTCGATACCTCTCTTATGTAGTTTCTATTTGTGTTTTCCCACCTGTCGTCGCAAGTTTATCAATAATCCCGTGCATATCAAGTCTTTTCCCCTTGGATTCGACATTCATCGCTGTGCATTAGTGGTAGAAAAGGACCGCTTATGGATTGACCGAATTTGGTTATTATTTTTGCAGCACTTTACGGCTGTGATGTTGCTTGGTTGGTGGCGGTTAAAACTCGCCCTCGAAGAGGTCGCTGTCGAAGTCGTCCTCGTCTTCTTCTTCCAACGCAAAATCGTAAAAATCATCATAGGCATCCTGCGACTCGATTATTACGTGTGCCTCATCGAGAAAATCCTCAGGGACCATTACAGCAATGCCTTTAACGCCATCTTGGGCGGATTCGTCCTGTTCTTCGATGATGACGGGTATATCGTTGTTCTTCAGTAAGGTCTCATAGTCCCTGGCCTGTTCTGCGTCCTCGGTGAACGCGACAGTGGCAAGCTCCTGCAGCTTGGCCTGTGATTTTCGTGTTTTTTTGCGATGTTTCGCCATTTTTATCTCTCCGCTACAAGCCGGATTCCTAAGTGCATTTTACTGCATTTTGGGTCTCGCTTAACCTGACTTACTATCGGTTCTGAAAGGCCGTTTATTCAGATACTTTCGTCAAAACCAGCGGGCTGAATTACTAAATTATTGAAAATTGTCTGGTTTACATTCGTGAAAATCTGATATTTGCACACATTTTTTTGTTGTAAGTCCTGTCAATTGTGTGTAATAATGGCTGGCGAATTGTGTATCAACGTTACAATATATGGTTTTTGAAAGGAGCTTAATTATGTGGTGGAAGCTAATGACTTCGGTTTTTGTGGTTGTGCTATTGGCTTTTTTGGCGCGATTTGCATACAGTGCTGCCTCTGCTCAGCATCCTGAGAAGTTCATAATTGTCAAAAAAGGCCAGCCCGCGGCAGTCATCGTAGTCGGCAGCCGTGCCAGTGGGGATGAAATGTTTGTGGCTGAAGAGCTTCAAAGTTACATCAAAAAGGTTTCAGGTGCCTTGATTCCGATAAAGAAAGATGGCGAGGAATTTTCCGGCAATGTAATAGCCGTCGGGCAAAATAAAATCAATGCAAACGCCAGGCTGGCTGCCGATAAGCTTGAAAGAGAGGGTTTTAGAATCAAAACGAGTGATAATGTCCTCTCTTTGGTCGGAAAGGATGATGCAGGCACCCAGTTTGCCGTTTATTCATTTTTGGAGAAGTACCTCGGCGTTAGATGGCTTTGGCCGGGCGAATTAGGCGAGGTCGTTCCCCAAAAGAAAATGATAAAGGTCGGTCAGATTGATGATACCGACCAGCCGGATTTCAAATGGCGCGACCGCGGGCCGGGCGGGGCGCTCTGGGGTGCCACCACAGGGCCCACCGAAATGCACGCAAGAGAGCTTCTTTTAGGCATTACTCGGCAGCATCAAAAAGAGGTTGAATTGTGGGAAAAAAGGAATAAGTGGGGAGGGATGAAGATATATGGCGGGCACTGTCTGGGCGAGATTTTCCCTCCTGAGAAATACGGCAAAACGCATCCCGAATACTATGCATTGGTTAACGGAAAACGCGATGTGCCGGGTGCGGATTACGATTACAAACACGAAGGGCAGATATGCACGGCCAATCCGGAGGTGATCAAAGTTGTCGTCGAGTGGGTGAGAAACTTTCTTGATGAACATCCTGATTATGACGGTGTTCATGTAACCCTCAACGATGGAGGCGGATACTGTGAATGCGAGAGGTGTCGGGCGCTGGATGTGAGAGAGGTCGTTGAAGGAGAAGGTATCGATGCGGAAGAGACGCAAGCAAGGCGTGCCAGACGTACTGTTATAACTGACAGGGTCTATACCTACATCAATCAGGTCGCCGAAGAGGTCCAGAAAACTCATCCGGGCAAATACGTTGTTTCAATGGCATATTCCAGCTACATTACACCTCCAAAGAGAATCAAACTGCATCCGTTTACGGTTCCTCAATATTGTCTGTGGAGCTGTTACAGACATGCCAACCCCAAAAGCAAGGCCGAGCATGAAGGAATTGCGGCGGGCTGGGCGAAGGCCTCTGAAAAAACGGGCATCTATGAGTACTTTATAAACGGCTCCTGGCCGGGTATACATCGGCTGGTAATGTCCCATATCGCCGATTCGATAAGGTACCTGTATAGGCACGGAATCGACCTCTATCAGACGCAGTCAGGAGATGAGTTCGGAGTTAATGGCATAAATTATTATGTTGCCGGCAAACTGTTGTGGGATACTTCACTTGATGAGCAGCAGATACTTGATGATTTTTATCAGAAGGGATTTGGTAAAGCAGCCGGCCCGGTCAAAAGATTTCACGAACGGCTTGAACAGGCATGGAACGAGGCGACGAAGGACGGAAAAGATGTCAGTTGTAACTCACTTGCGAACACGCGCTTACTTGTACTTTTCACACCGGAATTGCTCCAGCAATGCCGTCAGGATTTGGCCGAGGCCGAAAAGATGGCGGATGATGATTTGATTCGCAGAAGGGTCGAATTCTATAAAAAGGGATTGCGTTACACCGAACTGACGGTGGATGCGACGCGGGCCACAAGAAAATTAACAGCGCTGGATATTGACCTTTATCCACGGAGGTTCAGATTAGGCGTGGGCGACACGTACCCGAATGAAAAGGTAAAGCAGAGAATTGAACAATTGGATACCCAAGAGGTAAAGAAGCTTGTTGCAAATGCGCTGGCAGCCTGGGAAAAAAGAGACGGCTTCGTCGAAGAGTTGAAGAATGATTATGTAATTGCTTATTTCTGGGTTAGATACAACAATCTTACCCGAAGGTTCAACCCGGTTAAAAATCTAAGAGAATTGTCGAAGTTCTTTGATTCGTAATAGAATCACTAACTCTACTTTATAGAGACAAGTGAGATATGAACGGCACCAGCGATAAGTGTAGGTGGTGGCGTTTGCGGTTTTCGCGCCGGCAATTCCTGAAAACTGTAAGCGCCATCTCGGCCTATTTAGCTGCGCCGTCTTCAATCCGGGCTGGCGAAGAGAAGAAATTACAGCCCCGGCTGGGAAAATCAAATCTCTTTGTCGAGGACGGCAAACCCTTATTGGTTGCTGTTGAAGGCAAAGACACCGAAAAAATGCTGGCAAAGGGGCTGGATGCCATCGGCGGACTCGGAAAAATTGTAGCTGCCGGTGATAGTGCGTTCATCAAGCCCAATTACGGCTCACATCGAGTTTACCCAACCGGTTCCGACCCGCATTTTTTGGTTTCAATTGCTCGACATCTGAAAGAAAGCGGTGCCGGCAAAGTAACCATTTGCGACTCTTCCGACCCCTATGTCCTGAACCGCTATAACGACCCGGCATACGTCTTTAAGGTAAATAAGGTCTTTGAAATCGCCGAATCGGCGGGTGTTGAGGTAATATGCACCCACCCTGCTGATGAAAAGCAGTATGTCTCTGTCTATTGCGACCGGTGGCAGAAAAACCCTGATATTAAGGTCAATCCGCATCTGCTGGCTGCATCGGTCATAATCAATCAGCCGATGCTTAAGACCCACGGCAATGCGTTTATGACCTGTGCCTTGAAAAACTTCTATGGTGCCGTTTGCTGTTCCCAGCGGATGGATTCCCACAATCAGCTCAAAAAATTCGGCGAGCAGGGCAAAGACTTTTTTATGAAAACCGTCGCTGAATTCGCCGATGCAATGCGCCCCGAACTGACCATAGTCGATGCCCGAAAGATTTTAACTGTCCGAGGCCCCAGTTTTAAACCTGGCTCGGTCATAAAGGATATCAACAAAATTATCATATCCGGCGATATGGTTGCTACAGACGCTTATTGTGCGCAAATCCTGGATGATAATGATGATGGTTTTGACCGGCAAACGATTGCTCCGACGCTTAGCTATGCCGAGAAATTAGGGCTGGGAACAGCGGATTTGAGCAGGGTTAAAATCATCGAAATCACCGTTTAACGCCGTTAATTGGCGGTTTATCTGGTATTTCCCGGCTGGTTTCTGTCCGGCGGCTCTAATTACCTATATGCAGCGTTATTCATATTCCCCCTTTTTTTTTGCAAATGTTGACGTATTGGCTGATTCTTGGTATAATGCTTTAATACAAATAAACAGGTTTCACGTGCCACTTTACCTGCCGGCGGCAGGTATATCCCCACAAAAGTGAGGAGGAGGAAACTGTGGCGACAGTCAAATCATATTAACAGTTTTTATTTTTAAAGGAGGATAGCAGATGAAGAATAATAATACTTACCTTTTTTCATACCTTGTGCCGGTGCTTCTGGCGGTGATACTTGGTGTGTCGGGTCTGGTTTCAGCGGTCGATTATGACTTGGTTAAGGACGATTCCATCGACTGGAAGGACCTCGACGCATTCGCTGCCGAGTGGCTGAACGATTGCAATGCGACGAACAACTGGTGCAACGGGGCCAACTTTGATGAGGATAATAACAACGTTGATTTTGATGATTATACTTTATGGGCAAAACGCTGGTTAACCCGGCCAAGTCTTGTCGGCCGGTGGAGGTTTGAAGAGGGTTCCGGCAGTATCGCCTACGATTCGAGCGGCAACGACAACGACGGCACGCTCAACGGTGACCCCAACTGGGTCGCCGGCGCAGAGGGAATCTACGCACTTGATTTCGATGGCGTCGGTGATTACGTTAGTGTTCCGGATACCGATGACAGTCTCGACGTCGACAGCAACATTACTATTGCCGCCTGGGTGAAGCTGGATAGCACCGCCGCCGCCGCTACTATTGTGGGCAAACAGCCCAGCGGTACGGCGGCAGATAACTATCCGGGAAATTATGTATTCATGACGATCGCAGGCGGTAAGTTGAGGTTGGTACATCAAACCAGTACAGGTGCAAATTTTGTGTATTATGAATCAGCTGCTCCTGTGAGTGCCGGAGACTGGGAACATGTAGCTGTTACCCTGACCACGTTGAAGACCGTTAACTTCTATATAGACGGTTTTCCGGCGGGAATCACCGCACAAACTACCGCCGGTGGCATACTTAATGATGAGCCCGTAAGAATAGGCGTTAAAAAGAATATGGTTGCCTGGTTTGACGGCAAAATGGACGATGTGCGCATCTACAATAGCGCACTGTCGGCGGCCGATATAGCGGATATTGCCGGTACTGGCGGATGGGCCAGCAATCCCTATCCTGCTGATGAAGCATTTTGCATGGACAGCAATGTTGTTCTTAAATGGGCGCCTGCGGATGATGCAAACTCGCACGATGTGTACTTCGGCACCAATTTGAACGATGTTAGTGATGCCAATAACTCCTGGCCGGTCGCGACCGGGCCGGGCGACCCCAACGTCTATAAGGGCAACTTTGATGTCAACAGCTTTGACCCCGGCGGACTTGAGCGGGACACTGTTTATTACTGGCGCATAGACGAGCTCGATGACGCCAATATTCCCTGCAAAGGCCCGATATGGACATTTAATACAGACACCCCGGCATTCCCGACTGCTGAAGGTCCCGGCAAGGGCGCCAAGGGCGGCCGCGGAGGGACGGTACTTTTTGTCACAAATCTTCAGGACTACAACTCTATGGAGGCCCCCGTTGCCGGCAGTTTGCGTGCCGCAACAGATGCCACGGGGCCCAGAACCGTTGTATTTAACGTTTCAGGCACCATAACGCTGAAGGATACCTTGAATGTTGAGAATTCTTACTGCACCATTGCAGGTCAGACCGCTCCGGGTGATGGAATAACCCTTAAGGATTATGGTTTTAGAGTTCCTTATGTTGATGATGTGATTGTCCGCTATCTACGAGCTCGCCCCGGCGACAACGTGGCTTTTGAGCCGGATAGTATGTCGGCCTACCACGCCAATAGGATTATGTTCGACCACTGTTCGGCGAGCTGGTCGGTGGATGAAACATTTTCAGTTACTCACTCCGATGACGTTACCGTCCAGTGGTGTATAATTAGCGAGAGTCTGAACCATTCGACTCATGGCGACGTATACCACGGTTATGCTTCCTTAATCGTCGGTGACTATGGCAAAGAAGTTACCTATCACCACAACCTTTATGCACATCATAAGACGCGGTCTCCGCGACCGGAAAATACCAATGGCGCCGACAAGATAGGATGGATCTTTGATTGGCGAAACAATGTAATCTACAGCTGGCTCGACTCCACCCCGGGTTACAACTCTGATGATGCCACTATTACATTAAGCAATTTCGTCGGAAACTATTACAAAGACAGACCCGGCGACAACACCATCCACATTTACAAGGAACAGTGCATTGGCGCCAAATCATATATTGAGGATAATTCGCTCGATGAGTACAATCCGGCAGACCCGTGGGTTCTCTGGAGATTTGACTACGCCTACTTTACAGAACCACTGGTAGCGGCTTACAAACAGTCGGAGCCATATGATGTTGTCCCAGTTGCTACCGATGACCCGAACACGGCCTATGCACGTGTCATTGCCGACGCCGGTGCCTGTTTGCCTGCCGTAGACTCCGTTGATGTGCGTATTATAGGCGACGTTGTAATTGGAAGAGGAACCATCATTGACGATGAGGATGAGGTCGGCAGCTGGCCAACACTTTACTCGCTTACAGCGCTGGCTGACAACGACAGCGACGGTATGCCGAACTACTGGGAAGAGCAATACAGCAGCATTCTCGACCCCAACATCTTGGACCACAGCCAGGACGCCGACAACGATGGCTATACCAACATAGAGGAGTATCTTAATAATACCGACCCCAATGGAGATGACACTACTATTGTATTCGTCGCCGCCTCTAATTCCCGTGCTTACGAAGTGAACGAAGTCGCCGGCGAATTTAAAGTATATCGCACAGGTGATACCGCATCATCGCTGCTCGTGGATTATAGCGTAAGTGGAGATGCAACAGCCGGCACTGATTACTCAACGCTGAGCGGCTCGGTAACGATTGCCGGCGGTGATTCTACTGCGACCATTGACGTTACGCCTATCGACGATGGTGACCCTGACAATGCAGAGCAGGTGATTATCACCATCGACCCCGATGCCAATTACAAACTTGGCCTGCCTAACAGGGCCCTTGTTGTGATATTGGATGAAGATTAATCACCGATTTAATCTGGCTTTGAAGAGGCATTACGAGCGTGGCGGTCATAACGACCGCCACGCTTTTATCATATCTACAAACTAATCAGTCTTTTCGTAGAACTCAGCTTCTTTGTCGGCCAGTTTCCCCTGCCGAATCATCTCGCGGATACGCTGTAAATCGACGTCTCGCGGCTGACCGCCGGAAGCCACCGAAACGGCGGTCCGCTCAAGGCCACCGGCAGTAACCTGTAAAAATCTGCTTACAGAAACCGTCGACGCAACTACTGCTATTATAAGTACACCTACCATAAAGTACCGGCTCATCAGCTTCACCGGCGCACGGGGCTGCAGCAGGGGTTCTTTAGTTGTTTTTACCTCGTAACGGCATCTATCGCAGTATAAGCAGTCCATCTGGTCTTGCCCGGTAAGGCCGAATTCACATCTGCCAAATCTCTTTATCGGCAGGTACCGCTTTAGTATCACCACCTTGTTAAACAGTGACAGAAAGGCCCCTGCGGGACACAAATATCGGCACCAGAAGCGAGTATAGAAAATCGAGCCAATCAAAGCTGCCGCTGCTATCAGCAGTATTGCTGATTGAAAATTGGAGATTGAAAATCGAAGATTGAAAATCCTTATGAGCGGGTCCGTTGCCAGAGTCGTGCGATTTCTTGAAATAAAGAACACGATTATCAAAACAAAGAGAACCGCATATTTGACGAATCTTGCCCTCCGCATATCTTCTGTTGATATCGCCTGTTTGAATCTTCCGCCAACGACGTAGCCGAGCAGCTCCTGCGCAGCTCCGAATGGACAGATGTAGCCGCAATAGATGTTGCCGAAGAATATAACGAGTATTGGTATTCCTACGGCCAGCAGAAATGCCCCCGAAAATCCCATAGCGGGGGTTTGCAAAGACAGTACGGTCGCTATCTGTTCGCTCGAATACTGGGCGTTTAAGATAATACCGCCGACAACAAGATTAAACGCAAGTACCGCCAGTCTGCTCCGGAATCCGCCTCTGTAGATTACAATAAGTGTAAGTGCGAAGACGCTAATCAGATATGCCCCTTGCGTATCCGGCAGGTAATTGGCCAGATGGGGCTGTTCTTTTGGCCCGGCTTCAAGAGTCCTGCCGAGAATCTGCATTGCGAATCTATTGCCGGATGATTCCAGTGCCGAAAGAACGGCCATAGAGCTTACGGTGGCACCGGTTACAGCGTGAACGTCGGCGAACGGCCGGGACCGGAAAAGCTCACGACCATTGAGAAGCCCACGCCATTGGCCGAGCATCTCAAGGTATGAAGGCGTTTCATTTGACCGTATTATGTGGAAGTTAATCAGTCTGCCGGCAGTATCCACATAAATGGCAAGATTCATCTTACCGCCGAATCCGCGAACCTCGTCCGCCAGCTCCTCGGAGCTGAAGATGTATCCGGTTAGTTTTTGGGCTCCCGGCTCCGGCGGTTTGGTATCTATTTCTTTGGTTGCCTTTTCCGCTGCCGTATCAGCGGGCTCATAGACCTTGAAATAGCTGACCTTTTTGGCATTGTCACCGACAACCGCTGATGCCTGCTCGATGTGCGATTCGCCGGCCAGTGCCTGGGCCGCATACTGCGACAGTGACGGCCTCAGCCCTCTGCCGGCATAGATAAGCAGGTTCGAGCACAGCATAACGGCCAGACCCACGCCGAATAAGATATAGCCGAGCCGACGTAAGCTAAAAGCACCTGCATCCGAAGAAAAAACCAGCTTTGGCCTGTATATCTTTAGTGCCGCAGCCGGCACGTTGGCCAGAATGAGAAGAACAAATACGAATAAGGTCGCCCTCGTCCCCAGCACAGGCACAAGCGCAATGCTCGTCAGCACACCTCCTGCTGATGCACCGAGGTGGTCGGCGGTTTCGAGCTTGCTGCCGGCCTGGCCCGGCTCAAACGCAGAATCGGCAAGCTGGCCGGCAGCCAGCGGAAAGTAACTGCCCGAACACAGCCCGCAGAGAACAAATGCAATCGCAAACGCCGGATGTGTCCACAGTTCAGCCGGCCAAAAAGCGATTACGATTAGGATTAGTATATGTAGCAGGATTACTTTAAACAGCAGCATCTTACCCCTGCGCTTCACGAGATACGAAGTTAAAACTGCGCCGGCGGTCAGGCCCGCCATAAACAAAGATGAAATAACCCCGATGTGCAGGTACAGCGAGCCGAAACGGGTCTGATACAAAAACATCAGAGAAATCACAACGCCGATTGCCACCCACCCCGCTGAGAAAACCAGAAATGCACTGTCGAAGCTGGACCTTATGTCTCGCTGAGCTGTTTTTAATATGTAGATAACCCGCAAGACCACAAAAATCAGAACGGGGATAAGAAAGGCCGACGGCCCCGCCAAAGCCAGATGTTTAACGAGTTTTGTAATCGGCGCCCCTGATTGTTTCGCTGCGAGTAATAAGCTGTATAGATGCGTCAGCGGTCTCGAATCGCGGTTAATCAGAAGTGCCTGCGGTAAATCTGCAGCAGAATAGTTCTCAACGGCTGTGGCCGCACGCCCCGGCAGATAGATACTAAGCAGCGCCTCGGCGGCAAGAATGTCGCTTCCGCCTTCTATCGTTGCAAAGCGGTCCCGCAAAGTGCCGGGGTCGCCGGTAAGATTTTCTGAATCGGATGCGATGAACCAGGTATCCTCGCCGGGCGTTAAAACAAGCTGCGAGAAGACCTTCTCCAGCGTCAGCTTTGTAGAGGCGCCGAGATTGATTAGCTCGGTGCCCATAATGTTTTCACCGCCTGCTATACGAACTCCCAGCACGCCGTCAGGACTTAAGCGTTCTTTGACCTGCTGATAAAATTCAAGCGTGAAGTAACGGTTAAGGACCGAGCTGGTCGCATCGGGCAGATTGATGATTACTATGTCATAGGGTTTTCTTTCGCTGTCTTTTGCAGGGCGGCGGCCCAGCAGAGAGCGAACATCACCGGCAAGATAAGATAACCGCTCATCGTTGATTTTAAGTTCCGCCGGTATGAATCTGTTGACCTTCTGGACGTATTCACTGTCGCAGTGTGCCCAGGTCACCTGCTCAATCTGTCTCAGGCGCAGAAATTCGCCGCACAGCCCCAATCCCGAACCCACCACCAGGATTCTTTTAGCGTCGTGATTCTGGCACAGAGCCGTAGCGGCTATTCGACCGGCGGTTTCTTCATCGGGCAGCGATTCGGTAACACTGCCTTCGCGAACGGCTATCCATTGACCGTGATAGACCCCGTAGAGATACTCGGCCTGGGCTGTCTGGAATGACCCAACCAGAGCGTCTTTAGGAAGCAGCTTTGTCCATTTTACAACTCGCACATAACGCATCAACGGCCTATCAGCCCCGCCGGCTAAGCAAAGCACCACAAAAAGAGGCAGCAAATATACGGACAATCGAACGATAGAAAGTCGAGACGGTAAACCGTCCGAGCGCCGCTCTCTCGCCTTGGCAAATTGAATGACAGATACCGATAGACAGACGACAAAGGCAAGTATAAGAAAAACCGTTGCCGAACTTACGCCAAATCCCAGAAGAACGGTTACACCGAGTCCGCCGGTGAAGCCTCCCGCCGCCTCGGTGATATACACATACGAAACAGGCAGTTCCCTCTCCTGCTGGACCCATCGGCAGGCGGTGGGAAACAGCATCCCCGTAATGACACTGACCGGTGCGCTAACCACTATTGATAAAAGCAGAATGGCCCGTACGCTCAACAGTGCATACGGCTCGATGCCTGCAAGCTCACGGGCCTGGATAATCAGTATTAACTCTAATATAAAAGCCGGCAGATAGGCCAGAAACAGAAATTCCATGTTGCGAACCAGCTTCTTAGCCACCGCCTCTGCTTTGTAAACCAGCATCGCCCCCAAACCAACCCACAAAAACCACGAGCCGAAGAATATCCCAACGCTTATATCGTTGCCCTCGAAGGTGGTGATAAACTCGCGAAACAGAAGCGCCTGGGCGGCAATAGTAAACAAACCATAACTGAATATCAGAAACCGGCGGGCCCCGTTAGAAATCCGCACGGCAGCGGCAGTATCCTCTCCTTGCAACTTACTTCTAACGGGGCGGGCAAATCTCATCTTTCTTCTTCACCAAAAATAACCGCCTGGAACACCAGAAAGCTCGCACCTTCCTTCCAGGCATCGCCGCTCAAACCCGCCTTCAGCGACAGGTGTGTGAGCATTTGATTAACGTCCCAGCCCTGCTCGGGCGCAACTTGGGGCAGAAACACAGCCGACCGGCCGTCCTTATTTAACACGACACCGTCTATGCCGATTCTTATCTCATCCGCCGACCCGATGGGCTGCGGTGCCGTCAGTGCGGATATCTCGATTGTAATATCGTTACACTCTTGTTTTGTTACCGGCAGAAAACGCCTGTCATTAACACCAGCGTTAATCGCATTGATAGCTACCGACCTGCATAAAGGCCGTTGTGGAAAAATATCACCTATACAACCCCTCAGATGAGAATTCTTCTTGAGCGTTACAAACACCGCACGTGGAGATTTCATCGCCTCGTTGGCCGTAACGTTTAGTTCTGATAGCTGCGGGACGCGGCGGTTCTCCAGGAAGTAAACCAGAGATTGCCTCGCTAAATTCAGGAGTTGCTCCTTATCTTCTTCGGTCAATCCGGGGTTAGTCGTCTGCGGCTCGATTCCCGCCACGTTTCCCCACCTCCCTGAAAAGGACACCGAAAGGTAGCTCACCGAATTGCTGAAATCCCCCGTCAGCTCGCCGGAGGTTGTGTATTTTATCAGCTTCGCCTCGGCCGATTTGTCTAACATCGAAAGCAATATCGCAAGCGGAATATAGCCGCATATAGTTGCGCCGGTTCTCTGCTTATATTCCAGAAAGCCCCCAATGTCTAACCTGGCAATGTGTTCGTACGCCCCCATATCGAGTTTCTTTATCTGTTCAGGTATATTTTCCGTAAACGGCACGTAACCATAGTTGCGGCCGTAGTGCACAAAATCCGAGCTTGCGATTACAACTGTCCCATCGTCAACCAGACCTTTCAAAACGGCGGCGGCCTTCTCAATTGTTTCTGATGAGCAGGCCCCGGCCACAATCGGCACGAGCTTAAAATCCTTTTGCCGGTATTGTAGCAGCGGCAGCTCTATCTGAACGCTGTGCTCGTACTCGTGTGTCTGCGGCGAGTTCTGAAATACCGGGTGTTTCAGGAGCTTCTCTATAAACTCCACATCCAGAGGTATCTCTCCTAACGGCGTTTCGTAATGTGTTACCCTCGGCACGCTCAGCATATCTTCCATAGGCACATAGTGACTTGGGCCGATGATGACGATGCGTTTATATTCTTTATCGGTGGTCGCCAGCCCGCAGACCGCCGTCTGGCCGGAGAACTGATACCCCGCGTGCGGCAGAATCAACGCAATTACATCCGCTCTCGGCTCGACATCCGCTTTTTGAAAAAACCCCTCAATCTGTCTGCTAAGTGCCTGTCCATCGGCGGGATACCATTTGCCGGCAAGCGGCGAGTGCAGAACGGCCTTCGCCACCTTTACCGGCTCTGCTTTTTTTGGCGCTGGGCCCTCCTCCACCGGGACCATGGGTTCCGGGATACGCACGTCCCAGAAGACAACAGCGAGAATGACCAGAAATAAAATCACAAAACCCAGAATGGATTTTCTCAGGGTAATTTTCTTGGTTCGCTTGTTCATATCAGCCGCTCCACTTGCCTTGTTTATGGATATTACGCAGGGGCTTTAGAGAGCCGGGATATTTTTTAATTCGAAGGGCCCGCACAAATCTCCGCGGCGAGGCCTTTTTCGTCAGATGCCAGCCGCCCACAATAATTACCGACCCCGCCTTTATCAATTTCTCAATAAATTTTCTGCGTGTCATTTCCAGACCCCGTATATCTCTCTACCGCAATCCGGACAAAACCCATCTTTGAGCCGGTTCTGCAGAATAGTATAGCCGCTTCGCTCAATGAGAAGCGCCTTGCAGCCCGGACAATACGTGTTCTGCCCGGTTTTGCTTCGAATATTTCCTATGTAAACGTAGTGCAGCCCTTCGCTGACCGCAATCTCACGGGCCATATCTAATGTCTTCGACGAAGTTTGCGGCAGATGCCGCATCTTGTAACGCGGAAAGAATCTCGAAAAGTGCAGCGGTATATCGCTGCCGAGATTCATCTTGACCCAGCGGGCGAGTTGCCGTATCTCCTCGGGTTTGTCGTTTAACGTCGGGATAATCAGGTTCGTAACCTCAAGCAGTATTCCGCTGGCCGCAGCTTCTATCAGGGCCTGCTGCACCGGCTTTAATGTTCCAAAGCACACCTGCCGGTAAAAATCATCGGTAATTCCTTTCAAATCAATGTTCGCTGCGTCCACGTATTCCAGCAGTCGTTTCCACGGCTCGGTGTTGATATAGCCGGCTGTTACAAGCACATTGCGTATCCCTTTATCCCGGGCCAGCTTCGCCGTGTCGTAGGTATATTCATAATAGACAATCGGGTCGGTATAGGTATACGCCACCGAGGGGCAGTTGTAGTACTTGGCTAATGCCACGAGTCTTTCAGGCGGGCAGAATGCCGCCTGGCTGTCTTCCGGATTGGCCTGCGATATCTCCCAGTTCTGGCAGTTCCTGCAGTGAAGATTACACCCGACAGTAGCAAGTGAAAGAATTCCGCTGCTCGGCAGGAAGTGAAAAAGTGGCTTTTTTTCCACAGGGTCGATATGGATTGAGCACGGGTATCCATAAACCACCGTTCGCAGCACCCCGTCGATGTTGATTCTCACCCGGCACTCACCGCTTTGGCCCGGTTTAATTACACACCTTTTCGGACATAATTCGCACTGAACTTTCAACTTAACCCTCACCTTTTATGGCCCATCCGGCGAAAAGGCAATCCAGACAGATGTTCGTACCCTGTTGTGTTATTCCACCTGCAATTATAACAAATTGCCGGTAATCTTTGTAGGTGAGAAAACATTTCTATGGGGTGAGGTAATTCCCGAGGCAGCTTTTTGGGCTGTTATTATGAACGACCAAGCCAATCGATAACCATAGCCGTAACATTGTCATAGCCGCCGGCAGCATTGGCCGCATCAACAAGCGCTTCAGATGCCGCCTGTGGTTCTGTCTCACCTGCTAATATATCAGCAATGGCTGCGTCATCTACCATATCTGTTAGCCCATCGGTACACAGCAGCAGCCGGTCTTTTTCTTTGAGAGTAAATGTCCGTACGTAAGGGATGACCTTTTCTTCCATACCGACGTAGTGCGTGATTTGGCCCGCAGCGGCGTGGCCTTCCGCTTCCTCCGGCCTAATCTTGCCTTCGTGCAGAAGCTCGGATACGACCGAGTGGTCCTTCGTAAGCTGCGCGAGCTTACCTTTGCGAAAACGACACATCCTGCTGTCGCCCAGATTTGCGATGTATGCCCGCCCGTCTTTTAACAGTGTCATAACGACCGTTGCTCCCATCCCTTTGTAGCCGCTCTCACTTGTCCCTTCCATCTGCACTTGTCTGCTTTGTTCGATAATGGTCTTTTTGAAAAGCGCTCTTATCGCCCGGGGGCTGTGTGATTTGAGTTTGTCTAATCTGGTCTCAATCATCACGGGCAGGTCTTCAGCCACAATATTCGATGCAATCGCCCCTCCACGCTCACCCCCCATACCGTCTGAAACCAGAAACAGACCCAATTCCGGCTCGACCAGAAACGTATCCTCGTTTTCCTTCCTCACCTTGCCTGTATCACTAACTGCACCCCAGCAAAATGGAAAGTGTCCTTTTAGGTTACCGCCGGCGTCTTTCATCATTTATGACTTTTCGCTTTCCTTTATTACTCAAGCTAACCGATTTGTAGCAAATGTTTAACCCGCCCCTCCGAGGGGCGGGTTAAATGTAACTCTATTTTTGACAATACATTCCGCAATTTTGCGTTTTGCACTTTGATTTTTACATTTTCAAACTGGCCATCGGTCAGTTTGAGTTTATTATTGAATCAAGCCCTGTTTACACCACGGGCAGTAATTCCAGAAGCTGGAATCTACCGGCCAGCCGCATCGACCGCATACTTCTGGAAAGATTGCTACAGTCCACTTCTGTCGCACCTTCCGCCGGCACCACGGGCAGTATCGCATAAAACGCATCAATTTGCCGTCGCAGTACTTGCACCGGTCGTGATAACGCACACCCTTTGAACGCTCGGAACTGGGCGACTTAAAACCCGCACCGTAGCACCACGGGCAGTATCGCCACTCACCCAGCACACCCTTATGGCAGCGCGGGCAGATATAGCTGAATTCACTGTGAGTGTCGAACCGGTTCCGGCTGCTGCCGCACCACGGACAGACCGCCATACTCTCGGCTATCGGCTCGCCACATTCCACACACCGGAAAATGGTGGGAAAAACCTTGCCGTATCGCCTGATAAAGGCCTTACGCCGCACCTTGCGCCAGTCGTCCTTTTCTTTACCCACCGATTTCAAGGCCAGCTTACCTCTAAGGTTTCTGGGTATTGCCTGAAGCAGCGCCATTCGCATCTGTTCGGCATTGGCAAATCGCCGGGCGGGGCTAACCAACAAAGACTTTTGCAGGAATTTTGCCATAGCCGTATTTGTCCGCTCGCACAGGCGCTTGTAGCCCCGGCCGGGCCAGCGAAAGGGCCACCGCAAAAGGACCCCCGTCAGATATTCGTAAAGGATTAACCCAACGGCAAAACAGTCGCTGCAATAGGTGGGTCGGCCATACGCCTGCTCGGGCGCCACGTACCCGACAGTGCCGTATTCGTCTATAGTTTTCATCCGGCCTTTAAGCCGCAAACCAATACCGAAATCCCCCAGCGCAGCCCTGCCGTTTGGAAAAAGAAATATATTACCCGGCGTAACATCGCAGTGTACCAGCCGATTGTGGTGTGCGTAGGCCAGCCCGTCGAGCACCTGGGCGGTAATGGATATGATTCGCCGCACCGACATAGGTTTACAGCGGTCGGCTAAAGTCCCGACCGACAGTTCGGTTGCCATCACCGCATAGTCATCAATGATGTCCGCGTTCTTGACCGGCATTATGTGGGGATGACGAAGCTGCGCAACCAGCCGAATCTCCCTGAATAAGCTCTGGTTATCGCGCTCGCCGTTAATGTCCGCCTGAGGTATCTTCAGGGCCACCCATATCCCCTCCACGCAGTCCTTGGCCTTCCAGACCTCGCACATACCGCCGATGCCGAGCCGCTTTTCAAGCCGATACTTCCCTAACCGTCGGCCGCGGGTCAGTTCCGGGCCCGACTGAGATGAGCTTGTTGTCTTGCTGCTAACCGTTGAATTGACCATTTCCTTATTTCTCTCTTGCTGCGATAGAAGCTAAAGCATTACGTAGAAATCAGCAGATATTATCCTGCATCTTGGAAAACTGCCAAGACCATTTTAATCTATTTTTCGCCTCTTTGGCTTTGGGTATAAAAAGTCGATTAAGAAGACCTAAATCTGACCTACTATCAGTAAAGAGAAAAACCAGTAATGTATCTTATATGGGAAAGAAAGGTCGTCTCTTTTGTCGCCGGTGGCTGCTGGTGTGCACCTGCTCTGACGTGATTAGCTGGCTTGCATACGCACTTTGGCCTGGCCGATGAGATAAAAGCTGCCCGTAATACAAATCAGGTCTTCTTTGCCGACAGCGCTTCCGGCAAGCCGCAGTGCCTCACCTAAGCTCGTAGCGGTCTGGCACATCTTGCCGCATATCTCGGTATACATATCCGCCAGTTCCACCGGAGACTTCGCTCTCGCCGAGTTACTGCGGGTGAATATCACCTTGTCGGCTCCATATTGCAGCTCACGCAGCATCCCTTCGACGTCTTTGCCGTCATTACAGCCGAAGATTACCACCATAGAGTCGTAAGGGATATTCTGACCTGTTGCATGTATCAGGGCCCGGATGCTGGCGGCGTTGTGAGCGGCGTCTATCATAATCCTCGGGTCATCACAAATCATTTCCATTCGGCCGGTTAGCGAGACGCTGTCCAATCCCCTGGTTGTTTTCTCTTCGTCTATTTTGTAGCCGATTACCTTAAGTTTATCCAGCATAGCCAGAGCCAGCCCGCAGTTAATGGCTTGGTGCTTGCCGTGTAAAGGCACTCGCAGGTGTTCAAATTTACTCGTCGGCGTTGTCAGGCAGACCCTCGTATGCGGCCCATGTTCCCGCGATGTCTCGAATCGATATGAGAAGTCAATGTCCTGGCCGGTTGTGCTCATTGGCGCCTTTATAGCGCTGGCCTGCGACTTTAGAACACGCATCGCCTTCGGGTCCTGTTGCACGGTAACAATTGGAACACCCCTCTTGAATACACCGGCCTTCTCCCATGCGATTTTGTCGATTGTTTCGCCTAATTGATGCTGGTGGTCAATGCTCAAACTGGTTATACCGACCACTTCAGGCCGAATAACGTTGGTGCTGTCTAATCTGCCGCCTAAACCTGTTTCGATTACCGAGATATCGGTCTTAACATCCGCAAAATGCATAAACGCCAATGCCGTCATAATCTCGAAGAAGGTAGGGGCCCCGGACTCGGTCTTTGACATCTTCTCAACCGGTGCGTAAATGCGGTTCAGTAGCCCGTGCATTTCTGATTTGTTAATCATTTTGGAGTTGACTGCAATTCGCTCATGCAGGTGAACCACATGGGGGGATGTGTATAATCCAACCTTATAACCGTTTGCCTCAAGCATCTTCGCCAGCATTGTGGCTGTGCTGCCTTTGCCTTTTGTGCCGGCTATATGGACTGTGGCGATTTTTTTATGCGGATTGCCCACTAAAGACAGCAGCTTCTCCATCCTGTTGAGATTAAACGTATCGACATTGTACCGCAGATGCCTTTGCTTTTCGTAGTCTGTCTTCCCTAAAAGGTACTTAATTGCCCCATCGTAGCTCTTAAACGCCTTTTTGCTCTTGACCTTGGCGAGCTTGGTAGGGATTTTTCTTGTTCGTTTCTTTCCGGTTGTTTTTGCTGATTTTGCCATAAACACTTAATTATAACACTTGAAACCGCTTAAGTCAACGCAAAGACGTTAAAAGTGGTGCAAGACGGGCAAGGCCGCACCTCCTTGTGAATGTAAAACCTTGCTAATGGGGAAGTTACAAAAACATCGCTTGATGTTTATATTTTTCTGTAGATGCCCCGATGTTAAGCAAACCTGAATATGTAATTACTTTATCTTATAATGAAGCGCCTTTTGTTGTAAATTTGATGCTTTGACTGTCTTTTTCTACGCCCGCCTCACATCCTTTGTTCAATAGATGAAATTCATCCTCAGCTTTCAGTGGTTTGGCCTGTTGTTCCTGATTGATGTTATAGGGATGAAACTTACATTGATGAGACAGGAGTGTCGGCTGGCTAACACGGTCCTGCTGTAAAGAGGGGCTTCGAGTACGATGGTCGGTTTTTCTTTAAGGCCCTATCGAAAATTGCGTGAAATCGCCCGGCCTGAACTGCTTTATCAGCGAATGAACATCATTGACGGATACTGCCTTAATTGCGCTGATGTCGTCTTCAATGGTACAGTACCGTTCTAAGTATATCCAGTTAAAGCCCAGGTCAATAAGCCGACCCATAGGAAGCTCGTTCTTTATCACCAGTGCACTTAATACCTTGTTCTTTGCCTTTTTCAATTCGTCATTGGTTATACCATCTTTGGCAAGATTACTAAAAATATCCCTTATCGTTTCGAGAACTTTGGGAACGTTTTCACCGCTGCAGCGGATATAGCTGCAAAATACCCCCGTGCCGTCCATAGCCCCGAATTGCATCGTTGCCGTTTCCGCCAACGCCTTGTCAACTAATTCCCAGAAGAACCTTGACCCTACGCTGTCACCGACAATAACACCCAGAAGTGAAGCGGTGAATCTTCGCTTGTCTTGGGCGCTCACAGCAGGGCTCATCAGGCATATATGCTCGCGAGCCAGACTTGGCTTTTCGACACGCTTTTTCTTTTTACTACCTGCTGCCTCTTCCAGCGGCCTTGCGACACTCTGGGTTTGCCACTTGCCACAGCCACCCTCGATAATCGAGCATATTTGCTCCCATTCAAAAGCGCCTGCAACCGCTAATACCATATTATTCGGCGCATATCGGCTGGTAAAATAGCCCCGCATCTGTTCAGCCGTTAAATTATTTATGTTTTCCTCGCTGCCTAAGACACTGTTGCCGCAGGGATGGCTGTCGAAGTGCAAGCTCCTGCACCTTTCCATAACGTCAAAGCTCGGCATATCCTTATACATCGCAATCTCTTCTTTGATTACGTCTTTCTCGATATCGAAGTCTTCATCTCGCAGCGCCGGCCTCATCAGCTCTATCCACAATCCCGTAACCTCCGCTAAATATTCCGGCAAAACCGCCGCATAAAAGACGGTATTTTCCTCGCTGGTAAAGGCGTTAAATTGTGCCCCTGTCCTGTCGAACGCCTCATTAACTTCAAACGCATTTAGTTTTTCGGTGCCTTTGAACAGCATATGTTCCAAAAAATGCGACACGCCGTTTATTTGCTTACTCTCGTCACGTGAGCCGGTTTTAACAAAAAAACCCACCGCCGCCGATTTGGCGCGGTTATTCACCTCGCCGGTAATAACCAACCCATTTGCCAATTTCTTCTTCTCAAATTTCATACTCTGCTCTTTAAGTGCCTAAAGTTTGGAGTGCCTAAAATGCCTAAAGTTATGGATAATTTTTTCACTTTAGCTCACTTTAGGCACTTTAGCTCACTTTAGGCACTTTAGCTCACTTTAGGTACTTTGGCCCGATTGTTACCACCGTAAAGTCCTCGAACTTATTATTCCGCAAAAAACCTAATATGGAATCCACGCTTGTTTCCTCGATTTTATCCTTGATTTCATTTAAGCTTCGGACCCTGCCTAATATATAGTAATCGTTTCCGATAGCGCTGGCCCTGCTGCTGGACGATTCGCTTTGCAGAATGAGCGCACTTTTAAGCCCGACTTTCGCCCGCTCAATTTCCTTTTTGCTGACGCCTTCGGCGAGCCGGCCGAACTCAGCCGTTATCACATCGAGCGTTTCCTGCGCCTTTTCCGGCGTCGTGCCGGCATAGCACGCTATACCGGCCGCCTCTTTCAAGCCGTGATACCGCGCACCGACTGCATAGCACAGCCCTCGCTTCTCACGAACTTCTGTAAATAATCTCGCACTCATCCCGCCTGAAAGAACCGATACCGCCACCCTCGCATTGTAATAGTCCGCATCGGTCGGCTTGACCGTCTCGGTCATCAACCCGATATGCACCTGTGCACCTTCATTATGAATATGTGTATATTTGTCTGCTCTGGGACCGAGCGTAACCGGCATGAGGGCCTTCTGCCGGCCCGTTTCGAGTAAATTTTCCATCTGTTTTACAATCGCATCGAAGTCATATTTGCCCGCAACTGAAAAGATTGTTTGTGAAAGATTAAAATTATCTTCTATGATTTGCCTCGTTTTTTCTGCGGTCAGCGTCTTTAGTTCATCAATTTCCCCTAAGCTGCTGCGACCCAGAGGGCTCGGATAAAACCGCTCTCGCAGCTTTAACATAACCTTTTGTCTCGGGTTATCGTCGAGGGCCTTCACCTCATCGATTGCTAATTGCCTGGCCAATTCGAACTGTTCTTCTTTCAAGCTCGCCCGCAGTATAATATCAGCGTACAACTCTATCGCCTCGGTTAAGTTGCCAGCCTCCAGCGCCGCTCCGATAGTTATATGACTGCTGCCCACCGAACTGGCACGGTGTAGCCCCAACCCGTCGAGTGCATCCCCCAATTCCCTGCTGTCTTTATCGCCCGCTCCTCTGAATATCCAGTCGGATATGACGGAAGCCGCCCCGCAGCAGCCCTCTGGAAGTCGCGCTGCCCCGCCCGGCAGCATAAAATCGAACGCCCCCGACCCAACCCCCTCCATCGGCTCACCCAAAACAACCATCCTGTTCTTCAAAATATGTTTATCAAATCCTCTCGCCATCTACATCTTCCCATAGCGTCGTTCCTGCGAAACTTGTCCTCACGAAAGCCGCTGGCAGAAATCCACATCGCAGTACGAACTTACTAAATCCCTAACCCCTCTATCTGTTCTATTAAATTACGGTACGTGTAGCCGATAAGATAAGTGAACAGAATACTAAACCCAATAACTAAACCTGTGATTACAAGCTTGGTAATTATTTTATAATGCGGGTGCAGCCATACCAAAGGCAGAGCAAGCGGCCCTAAGCAAAGAAGCGCAATTACTATGACGGCCGTGGAATGGTACCATTTTGTCTTTGGTGCGCCGACCTTTTCGAGAAACTCGCCGCAAAAACGACACTTTATCGCCTCATCCTGAATTTCCTCTGCGCAAAACGGACACTTCTTCATAAGCTCCTTTCACGAAATACGAGATACGCTTCACGAGATACGAATCACGCTACCGCAGCGGCCTCTTCTTCAACCTCGTCGAACTGGTCGAATCTGACGCTTATCTTTTTGCTCACCCCCCGTGTTTGCATTGTTATCCCAATCAACTCGTCCGCAATACTCATCGTGCGCTTGGAGTGGGTAATTATCACAAACTGCGAGTCCTTTTGAAATTCCCGAAGCAGTAGATTGAATCGCTCGTTATTTGCCTCGTCCAGCGCCGCATCGATTTCGTCAAGGAAGCAGAATGGCGATGGCTTTGTCTTGAAAACCGCAAACAAAAGCGCAATCGCCGTCAGCGCCTTTTCACCGCCGCTCAACAGCGATATACTCATCGTTTCTTTGCCGGGCGGCCGCGCCACTATCTCTATCGGCGCCTCGAGGATATCTTCGGCCTCTTCAAGAACTATGTCCGCCTTGCCGCCGCCGAACAGCTTGCGGAAAATCTGCTGGAAATTAAGCCGGATTTCTTCGAAACTCCGGCTGAACCGCTCTCTGCTTTGTTTGTTAAGCCGGCCTATCAATTGCTGCAATTGGCTTCTGCTTGAATTAAGGTCTTCAACCTGGCTGCTTAAAAAGTTATGCCGTTGCTCCAGCTCTTCCTGCTCGTCTATTGCATCGACGTTAACGTTGCCTAATCGTTCGATTTTGCCTCGAAGCTCGCCTATCTCTTCTCTGATTTCGTCCCAGTTGACCTCGCCGGCGGTGTAATCTCCATACGCAGCACGCAAATCAATCTGCAGTTCGTCCTGCACTCGTTCAACAAGGTCTTGCTGTCTTACCTCCAATTGCCCTAATTCTATCTTAAGTTGATTGATTTTCTGCTCAATTTCACCTTGTTCGCTTCGTTTTTGGCGGACGAGCTGTTCAGCTTGTTTTTGCTCTTCGAGCAGTTCTTCTATTTTCTCGTGAAGTACGCTGCTGTCCTGCTGTCTCTTTTCTTTCTCGATAAACAGCCCGGATACCTCTGCCTCACTGTTGAGGATGTCTCTTTGCGAGTTTTGAATCTCGATTTTCGAGTTTTCGATTTCTGTCAGTGCCGTCTCGGCAGCCGTCCGGTTTGCCTGCATCTGGCCTGTCACGGATGCAATCGTTTTCGTAAGTGCTCCTCGATGTTCGGTAATCTGTCCGACGGCAACCTTCAAATCAGTCAGTTGTTCCGTCTGTAACTGTTGTTGTAGTTTTTGCTCGGCGTATCTGCTCTCAAGCTCTTTTATGTGTGCCGTCCGCTGATTGTTCACCACCTCAAGCTCGTCTAATTTTTGTTTCGAATCGTATTCTTTCTGGACCGATTGGGAAATCTGGGCCTCAAGCAGGTCAATCTCACCGGCTATCAACGGCTGTTCCTTTCCGAGCCGTTGTATATTTTGCTCGTGGACGGTGAGTTTTGAGCTTATCTCCGTTTTTTCTGTATTCGCTTCATAGACGGCCGTTCGCAGCTCCTTGCACAATTTAACTAAATGTTCGTTCGCCTGACTGTTCTTCTCTATTTGCTTTTCGAGCGTGCCTATCTCTTCTGTGGTGCTGGCGATGGTCTGCTGGAGTTGGCGCAATCGGCTTTTGCGCGATATTAAGCCGGTCGTTTTTCCTAAAGGCCCGACTTTTATCACCCCGTCGGCGCTGTAAGATTCTCCCGCCAGCGTAACAAATTTATACTGTTGCCCTAACTTCTCAGCTAATTTTATAGCATCCTCAATCGAATCGACGATTATCGTTTTGCCCAGCAGCCCCCACACTAACGGTGCGTGTTTGCTGTCGTAGTTTACGAATTCGACCACTCTGCCCTTTACACCCTGAAATTTTGACAGGTCTTCTTTGTCCACAAACGGCTCTATCTTATCCGCACAGAGAAAATTCACCCTGTCGTCGGGTTTTTCAATTGTCTCCATATCGGCCAGCAACTTGGCGGTGCTGTTGATTACCACAGCGTCTGTTTTGCCTTCGAGTGCTGCCTCGACGGCAGTTGCATATTTGATGTCAGCCGCCACTATGTCTGCCAGTATTCCTTCGACGTAATCGTTTTCCGACCGATTTGTCAGAATGTCTTTCACGCCGTTTCCAAGCCCCTCACGCCTTCTCTCCATATCCGCTAATACCGCCAATTCGCCGGCCAGAGCGCTTTGTGCCTCCCGGCTGGCCGCTAACCGCCTGTTGTCCGCTGCAATCTGGCGGGTGATTTCTTCCGCATCTTTGCGCTTGGCTTCCAGGTTCTCTGTCAATTCGCCTAATACCTTTTCAATGTCGTTCAGACGTGCATTGTATTGTGCCTTTTCGGCCAGAAGCTTCTCAAGTTCCGCTCGCCCCTCTTCCGCCTGATTGGACAGACGGTCTTTCTGACTGGATAGGTTGTTGCGATAAGCACCGATACTCTGAAGCTCGTTATGAAGCTGCGCCGTTCTTCTGACTATATCGATAATGCCGGACTTCTCATCTTCCAGCTCCGCCTCCAGCGAGGCACATTCGGCGTTTATTTGTCGGATGGCTTTTTGGATTTGCTCAATGGCCCGGGTTTTCTCTTCGAGTGCCTCTTCGCTTTTTTGTAGTTCGAGCCGGTATTGTGCCAGCTCTTTTATAAAAGCGCCCTCTTGCTCCTGTAACTTTCCAACCCTGTCTTCTGCAGCCGCCTTTCTCTGCTGTAGTTCCGTAACCCTCGACCGCAGAAATTCGATGCGTTGAAGCTGCTGTTCGATTCTGCTTGCGACGGTTACAACGGTGTTGTCCGTGCGATTTATTCGGTTCTCCGTTTCTATTATTTCCTGTCCCAGGTTGCTTATGGATGCCTCGTTTTTTGCCACCTCCGCCGCAATAGCCGAAAATTCCTCCTCCAACTGGCTAAGCGCAGCGCTCTTCTCCGTGCTTTCGGTATGATTCTTATCGAACTCAGCTAACGAGTAGTTGACCTGCAGCTCTTTCAATCTTTGCGTGTATTGAAGGTAGCTCCTCGCCTTACCCGCCGCAAGTTTCACACTTCGTAGCCGCTTTGCTACTTCGCCTAAAATATCTGCCACTCGCAGCAGGTTTTGTTCCGTGTGTTCCAGTTTGCGAAGTGCCTCTTTCTTGTGTGCCTTATATTTGCTTATGCCCGCTGCTTCTTCGAATAAAATCCTTCTGTCCGTCTTCGATGCGGTTACTAACTGCTCGACCTGACCCTGCTCGATAATCGAGTAGGCCCTCGCTCCTACGCCGGTATCCATAAATAGTTCACGGATGTCTTTTAGTCGGCAGATTTTGTTGTTTATCCGGTATTCACTTTCACCGCTTTTGTATATCCGCCGGCTTATCTGCACCTGCTCGGCTTCAATCGGCAATTGCCCCACCGTACCCGTGATAAGCAAGCTCACTTCTGCCGAACCGATGGGCTTTTTGCTGCTGCTTCCGCCGAATATCACATCAGCCATTTGTCCGCTTCGAAGACTTTTGACGCTTTGCTCGCCTAATACCCACTTAACTGCATCGACAATATTGCTCTTGCCGCAGCCGTTCGGGCCGACAATGGCCGTTACTGGCGAGTCGAACGTAAATTGTGTCGTGTCCGCAAAGCTTTTGAAGCCGTCAAGGACGATTTTCTCAAGTCTCATTTCTTCTCCTGCTGTAATTAGTGGATGGCGAATGCCGGCCGGATAAAACTATACACTACGTGCTGCACGCTATTATTATCGGCTGCAGGGCGATTATTTCTTGACAATTAGGTTGGTTTTTGGCAGCTCCCCCGTATAAAACTCCGCTTGTACCGCACCTTTCTCGCACATCTGTTTCAGAAGGCCGATTCCTTCAGCGTATGAAACGTTTAAACCACGCTGGCCTCGCTTGGCTCTTTTAATCGGCTCTTCGCACAGCGTTTGAATGATGTCGCTGAGCTCAAAAGAGCTTCTCAACTGCACTACCACACTGGGCCGTTTGGGGTGTTTGCGCATTATCGAGACATATTCCTGACCGGCCGGAGCGTTTATTGTTATATTACCGTCGGCTGATTGAACAAAGATATTGTCCCTGCAATATAGCGGCGCAGCAAATAGAACGATTCGCGGCTGACCGCTTCGGGAAACATATATCGCCGGCTGCTTGGCCTGCACAATTTGCTCTAAATAAAAATTGCCTCCGACTAATTTCCTTGTTATGGCGATGTCGTCCAGTTTTCGCAAACCCTCGTATGCAGCTAACCGGATGTCAAAGTCATCGTCACGCAGTAGTCTCCTTAAAACGAAAGCCGCATCGCTGCCGCTCGCCTCTGCTGTGATTGCCTCCATCGCCTCGAGGCGATAGAGTGAATCTTTACCTAACGCTATTTGCCGCAGAGTATCCAGCCCACGGTCGCTGCCTAAATTGAGCATACATCTGGCCGCCCGCAGCCGGACCTCCTCGTCAAATGAATTCAACAGCGAACCTAATTTGCCAACGCTTTTATTGCCTATTGCTTCAAGAGCTTTCTCGCTTTCCTCTTTATCCTTTCCGGTAGCAAGTTTTATGACAAATGTTCTTATTCTTTCTTCGGTGGTCTGCGGGTCTTGGGTAAGATATGTTGACTTGACTATTGATACGAAACGCCGCTTCTGTTCTCCGTATTCAGCCGGCACCTTCAATTCAATCTTACCGGCCGACACCGCCTTGGCCGTATCAGGCCCGAAACGCTCATTTAAACGGTTCCGAATGGCGTTCGCTATCCTGTAATCCGGCTGTCGCAGACCTAAGCTTATCTTATAATCATCCAGAACAACTCCGCCGGCAAGAACGTAGCCTGCCCTTTTATTTGTTTCGTAGGTGCCGATTGTATCTATGAAAACAGGCCCTTCTGCCACCGCCAGCGACTTTGCGCCTATACCCATACGTCCCGCCTGATAAAGGTCGGCGCCGTACAGCCACCCGCCTTCTAAAGATGTGGTTTGTGTACCTGCAGGGGAAATTACCGCTACATCAAAGTATTGGTTCTTTGAGGCATCCGCCGGTATTATTCCACGCACCACTACTACAGCCGTGTCCTTGCTGCTGATAAAACTCTCAACGTCCTTTTGCTCGGGTATTTGCTTCAGGATGTATTTTTCAAGGTATTCCCTCACCCGGGGCGGGCATTCTGCCGACCCCGTCCCGTTTAGTCCGCCTACCAGCGCATATCCTTCCACGACTATCGCATCGAATGCAAACACCTCAGCTAACGACCCTACTGTAGTGCCCAGCTCTATCGTGGGGCCAAGCTGTTTTGTGCCTCTCGGCTCACCACAGCCGCTTACAAGCAGCCCGATAGCCGCTATGGTTATTACACGAATCGCTTTTCTTTGCCAAACTTTCATCGAAATAGACACCCAGAGACCCAATTGCTCTTTACTGTGGAATGTAACAATGTTTCTAAACGCCTATTTTTCCCCAATAGTAAAGGGTCAATAGTAAATAGTCAATTATTTATTGTTCTGTTGGCTCAACCGGTCCCCAATAAAATATTGCCGCCTCGCCGTTGATAAACGACGGCATCGCCGGCTCACCTTCCGCCTTGTACTGCTTATCAATCCACGCTGTCAGATATGCTGCACTCCCCACGATATTGTTTTCTACACTGTCCGCCTGAAAATGGCCTGTATCCATAACCATACCTCGATTTCTGTTGAGTTCGCTGAACCTAAAAATCGCCTTTTAACCCGCCGCCTCCACTGTCTATAAGCAGAATAATTCGCTGGTGATGGGTATCGTAATCAGTCGTCTCGCAAGCGAGTTTCCTCTAATTGAACTTAGATACCGCCGATATATTGTAGATCGCCCCCCCCCCGGCAGGCAATTAGCTCCTGCAAAAAAACAAAAAATTTTTACTTTTCTTACCTTATTTCTATTGACGATATACTTATTTGCGTTAAAATATATTGAGGTGGCCAAGTAGGGTGATGATACTGAATGCTTGGCTGCTGTTTACTTCTGAAGATGCCAAAATTGCTCTTTGACAAGTTAACAGTTAAGCCATTATGCAGCGAAAGTGCAGCCGATGTGATAAAATGTACGCTTTATCGAGTCGGCTTAATTTCAGTTAATTCAGCACTTTCGCGTATCAAGCCTATAGCTTGTGAGAGTGTTGAGCCTTCTGATGACAAAATCCCCGATTCTTTGGGGTTTTGACAAATCAATTTGAAGGGTTTGATCCTGGCTCAGAACGAACGCTGGCGGCGTGGCTAAGACATGCAAGTCGAACGATCCCGATAATTTATTATCGGGATAGTGGCGAAAGGGTGAGTAATGGATAGGTAACGTACCCTGTGCCTCGGAATAGCGTCTCCTGTACCCTTGTGGTTCAGGATTCCGAAAGGGGCAGTAATACCGAATAATATCACTTGTCGATGGACAAATGTTCAAAGATTTATCGGCGCAGGAGCGGCCTATCTCCTATCAGCTTGTTGGTGAGGTAATGGCTCACCAAGGCAATGACGGGTAGCGGGACTGAGAGGTTGTTCCGCCACATCGGGACTGAGACACTGCCCGGACCCTCACGGGGGGCTGCAGTAACGAATATTGGGCAATGGGCGAAAGCCTGACCCAGCGACGCCGCGTGCGGGAGGAAGTCCCTCGGGATGTAAACCGCTGTCAGGGGT